>NZ_CAPF01000032.1:0-95384 GCF_000321165.1 Enorma timonensis | reverse complement strand
GGGGCGGCGACGACGGGGGCGGCACCCGCGGGGGCGCCGACCTCCTCCATCTCCACGAGGTACTGGGTTCCGTCGATCGAGATCTTGAATTTACGCAGCATGTTCGCTTCCCATACCTTTCTGTTCCTTTTTCTTGTAGATGCGCTTCACGCTGAAGGTGCTCTTATCGAGCGCCCCCGCGCCGAGTGCCGTGGCGATCACGGCGACGCGGCGATGCTCGGGGTTGGCGACGCTCACGCGCCTCACCACGAGCTTGCTGTGCTCATAGGCGCCTGCGGCGATGGCCGAGGCGATGATGCACGCGGGCATGTGCTCGGCGGGGTCGACGGGGAGGTATGCGGGAACCTCTTCCCATTCGTCCGCGGGGAGCCCGGGTGCGATTTCAGCGCGCGGCGCGGTGCGTGTATCCGCCGCCGTACGCTTCCGCGACCTGCGCGAGAACCGTTCGCGCAGCCAGGAGCGAAATCCCATGCGATGTCCTTTCCCACGCGTCCGCAACGTTGCGTCTCTTGGCGCGTGTGCATATGAAGATATTGTATAGGCGTGGCCGCCGTTTGTGGAGGAGAAGTGAAAGAATGTGCCCGAGACCCCGGCGCCGCGATCGACAACACCGAGACGGGCTGGTGGTTATCGGCGTGGACGAGCGGTGGGCATGCGCCGCGCATGACTAGCACCGCTGCCGAGCGGGCATAATCGAGCCGTACGCCTATTCGCACATCAACCGTAGGAGGCAATCATGGCAGCGTTCTTCCAGGATTCCGAGAAGCATCTGATCATCGCGCCGTCGGCGGACGTTCCCGCGCCGAGCGGCTACACCGAGCTCGTGGCAGGCAGCACCGACGCCGCGCAGGAGAAGCACGTCCCCGATATCAAGATCGAGAGCGACGGCCGGCTCATCCACGTGACCGTCGGCTCGACGGAGCACCCCATGCTCGAGGAGCACTACATCGAGTGGATCGTGCTCGAGGCCGAGGGCAGGCTCGAGATGCACGTCCTCAAGCCCGGCCAGTCGCCGACGACCTACTTCCCCGGCGGCGTGAAGTCCGGCACCGTGTACGCCTACTGCAACCTGCACGGGCTCTGGAAGGCCGAGTTCTAGTTCCACCTAGTTCCACACACAGGGCGCGCGGGTGAGCCTGCGCGCCGAATCGCAACCGATGTGATGAGGGGTCGCCGCGCGTGACCCCTTTTCGCGTACAATCGAAACCATGCTGCTCGTTCGGGGCACGGGGGAGGGGGCGTGTATGAAGATCGCGATCGCGCAGGTCGACATGCGTCTGGGGGACATCGACGCCATCTGCGGCCGCCTTGAGAGCCAGGCCGTCATCGCGCACGAGCAGGGCGCGCGCCTGCTCTGCGCCCCCGCCCCGCTCCTCACGGGCACGATGCCCGGCATGCTCATGGCGTCGCGCGGCTTCATGCACGATATGCTCTCCGGGCTCTCCGCGCTTTCCGAGCGCGTCGCCCTGCTCGACATCGCCCTGCTCGTGCCCGCGGTCGTGGAGTACCAGGGGACGGCGCTCTTCGAGACGTTCCTGCTCAGGAAGGGGCGCGTCGTGCCCATCCGCGCGCTCGCCGCCCTCCGGGGCGAGCGGGCGGGCGAGGATCTGTGGCAGCCGCCCGTGTTCGAGGTCGACGGCCTGCGCTGCGCGCCCGTGTTCGACTTCGAGCGCGATATCGACCTCGTGCCCACCGGCTGCGACGTGGTCATCTACTTCCA
The DNA here is from genome assembly GCF_000321165.1 of Enorma timonensis. Classification (NCBI taxonomy): domain Bacteria; kingdom Bacillati; phylum Actinomycetota; class Coriobacteriia; order Coriobacteriales; family Coriobacteriaceae; genus Enorma; species Enorma timonensis. The sequence continues at coordinate 93,664 of NZ_CAPF01000032.1, read as the reverse complement.
GGCGGCGCCGTTCTGCGCCGCGCGCGCGGAGTCGGCCGCGGTCGCGTCGGTCGCCGACGGGCACTTCCGCCCGCAGGTCGCCCAGCGCAGCATGTGGCTCGCATGCGTCGCGCCGGTGGGCGGCTTCGACGAGACGGCCTTCACCGGGGGCTCGTTTTTCATGGACGATTGCGGGCGCGTCATCGCTGCGGCGCCGTGCTTCGAGGAGGCCCTCCTCGTGCAGGACGTGCAGCGCGGCATCACGGTGCCGTGCATCGAGGACCATCTGCTGCCCCACTTCGACCGCAGCGAATGGCTCTGGGAGGCGCTGCGCCTCTGGCTCGCCGATGCCGCCTGTGCGCGCGGCATCGGCGGGGCAGCGGTGGTGCTCGCGGGCGACCTGCCGAGCTCGCTCGCGGCGGCGCTCTGCGTGGACGCGTTCGGTTCCCGCAACGTCGTGGGCATCGTCATCGAGCGCGCCCGGGCGCTGACGCCGCAGGACGAGGAGGCCGAGCGCGAGCGGCTCGATCGGGCGCGCGCGGTCGCCTCGGGCCTGCGCATCCGCACCGTGGAGCGCGTGGAGCCGGCGTTCTCCGAGCTCTTGGACCGAGACGCCCCGCCCGCCGGCACCGATGGGGAGCGCGGCCGCACGGGCGCCTCCGCGCGCGCCGCCGATGCCTTCGAGCAGATGGTGCTCGCGGATGTCGCGGAGCGCGAGCAGGCGCTGCCGGTGCGCGCGCTGTGCAAGACCGACTACGCCCTCGCGCCCGACGCCTGCGCGGCGGGCCCCGTCGGGGCGGTTGCGCCGTTCGGTGACGTGTACCTCACGGCGCTCGAGTTCCTCGCGCGCTGGCGCAACGGCTCGGGCTCGACGCTGCCCGCGCCGCTCGCCACGCTCCGCGCGGTTCGTGCCGCGCTTGCGGGCATCCTCGCGCGTGCGTCGCTTCCCGCGCGCATCGCACCGGAATTCGGCGCGCGTGCGGCAGAGCTCCTGCGGAGCCTGGGACCGGCGGAGGTCGACGGCGTGCTCGAGGCGCATATCGACCGCGCGCTGCCCTTCGACGAGATCCCGCTCGCTTCCCAGCGCCCCGATGCCGTCGCCGTGCTGCTCATGCTCGTCCGCCACGGCGAGGCGGCGCGCCGCGCGCTGCCGGGGTACCCGTCCGTCTCTGCGTGCTCGCTCGCGGAGCGCGCCTGGCCGGCATCACTTGCGTGGTCCGAGCTCGGGCTGCGCGGGGCGGAGCCGCAGACGCTCGAGGCGCTCGTGCGCGCCGAGCTCGAGCGGGCCGAGTCGCGCGGCGCCGAGATGGGCGAGCGCATGCGCGACGAACTCGTGGGCTTCGTGAGCAACCTGCTCGGCATCACGCCGGAGCAGCTCGAGGAGCTGGGCTCGGAGGAGGGCCGCGCCCGCCTGGGCGCGAATCTTCCGCAGGTCGAGGAACAGATCCAGCGCTCGCTGCAGCAGCTCTTCGAGCAAGGGGGCGGCAGGCTCGCCGGCTCCCACGGCATGCCCTTCTTCTCGCGCAACTAGGTGATTGTGCGGCGCGGCACTTCGGCTTGGTCGCCCTCGCGGCGTCCCGCGCGCCCGATTTTCTCAGGACGAGCTTTCTCGGCCGGCACGCCCTTCCGCTGTGCTATAGTAGAACAAATGTTCGTGAGCACGTGAGAGGGGGCGCGCATGGTCGTCTTGGGCATCGACCCGGGTCTGGCGAATACCGGCTGGGGCATCATCGAGGAGCGGCGGGGCGCGTGCCGCTGCCGCGCGTACGGGTGCATCCATACGGCGAGCGATGCCGACCTCGCGTCGCGCCTGAGGCGCATCGTGGACGAGCTCACCATGGTGGTCGACCGCTATCAACCCCATGCCGCCGCCGTCGAGGGCATCTATTTCGGCGCGAACGTGCGCTCCGCCATACCCACCGCGCACGCCCGCGGCGCGGCGCTCGTGGCGTGCTCGCTCGCCGGCGTCGAGGTGGGGGAGTACACCCCCATGCAGATCAAGCAGGCCGTCGTGGGCACGGGCGCCGCGGATAAGCACCAGGTCACGTATATGGTGCGGAACCTGCTGCACCTCGATCACGATCCCAAGCCGGACCACGCCGCGGACGCGCTCGCGTGCGCCATCTGCCACGCCAACCTTTGGCGCACCGCGGCGGCGACGAACGGCGCCTACATCAAGGAGAAGGGAAACCCCTACGCATGATCGCTCAGCTTAGAGGAACGCTCGTCGAGGCGACGCCCTCCGTCGCGGTGCTTGACGTATCGGGCATCGGCTTCGAGGTGGGCATCTCCGGCATGACCGCGGCCTCCCTGCCGCCGCTCGGCGAGGAGGCGCGCCTCTTCACCCGGATGCGCGTGGGCAACGACGCCGTGGCGCTCTTCGGCTTCGCCACGCCCGAGGAGCGCACCATGTTCGACCGGCTCGTCGCCGTGTCGGGCGTGGGGCCGCGCCTCGCGCTGGCCGTGCTGTCGAAGTACACCGTCTCGCAGGTGTACGCCATCGTCATGGCCGAGGACCTCGCCGGCATGTCGGCCGTCTCGGGCGTGGGGAAGAAGACCGCCCAGCGCCTTGTGCTCGAGCTCAAGGGCTCCCTTGCGAACGACCGCGAGCTCGCGGGCGCGCCCGCGCCGGCGGTCGGGCGCATCCCCGTCGCCCGCGCCGCGACGAGTCCGCTTGAGGATGCCCGCGTCGCGCTCCTTTCCATGGGCTTCACGCCGCAGGAGACGGAGCTCGCACTCGACGGGTATGATGATGACGGCATGCGGGTGGAGGACCTGCTTGCCGCCGCGTTGAAGCGACTGGGGATGGATGCATGATGTGGGAAGCGGACGCAAGCCAAGACCTATGGGAGGACGTGCCGCGCCGGGGCGGCGGGGCCGCCGCGGGCTCGTCGCATGGCGACCGCTTCGTGACGGGCAACCTCACCTCGGATGACCTCGACGTCGAGCGGAGCCTGCGCCCGCAGCGCCTCGACGACTACTGCGGCCAGGAGCACATCAAGCAGAGCCTGCGCATCCTCATCGAGGCCGCGCAGAGCCGCGGCGAGACGCTCGACCACGTGATCTTCTCGGGTCCTCCCGGCCTGGGCAAGACCACGCTCGCGACCGTCGTCGCCAACGAGCTCGGCGCGCAGATCAAGACCACCTCGGGCCCGGCCATCGAGCGCACGGGCGACCTCGCGGCGATCCTCACCAACCTCCAGCCCGGCGACGTGCTGTTCATCGACGAGATCCATCGCCTCAACCGTTCCGTCGAGGAGGTCCTCTATCCCGCGATGGAGGACTTCGCCCTCGACATCGTGATCGGCAAGGGTCCTGCGGCGCGCTCCATCCGCCTCGAGATCCCGCACTTCACGCTCGTGGGCGCCACGACGCGCTCGGGCATGCTCACCGGCCCCTTGCGCGACCGCTTCGGCATCTCGTTCAGGCTCGACTACTATTCCGTCGAGGACCTCGCGCAGATCGTGCTCAGGTCCGCGGCGATCCTGGGGGTCTCGGTGGACTACGACTCCGCCGCCGAGATCGCCTCGCGCTCGCGCGGGACGCCGCGCCTGGCGAACCGCCTGCTCAAGCGCGTGCGCGATTACGCGCAGGTGCGCGGCGGCGGGTCGGTCGACGTGGACATCGCGCGCGAGGCGCTCGAGTTCTTCGAGATCGACGAGCTCGGCCTCGACTGGATGGACATCCGCATCTTGGAGACGCTCGCGCGCACCTTCCATGGCCGCGCCGTCGGGCTCAGTACGCTCGCGAGCGCGGTGGGCGAGGATCCCTCGACGCTCGAGGACGTCTACGAGCCGTACCTGCTGCAGCGCGGGCTCATGGTGCGCACGCCGCAGGGCCGCATGGCGACGCTCGCCGCCTTCGAGCACCTGGGCATGCAGCCGCCGCGCGCATAGGCTCGGCCGCGCCTTGATATGAAAAAAGCGCCCAGCCATGCGGCCGGGCGCTCGCGGGCAAACGAGGTACGCTCGTGCTTACCCGATCTTGCGGACGTTGATCGCCTGCGTCTCGCCGGGCTTCTTGCCCGGGCCCATCTCGTACTCGACGCGATCGCCCTCGTCGAGGGACTTGTAGCCGTCCATCTGGATGGCGCTGAAGTGCACGAACACGTCGGATTTCGAGGCGTTCTCGGGCGCGTCATCGGGGGCGATGAAGCCGTAGCCCTTCTCGCGGAAGAACGATTTCTTGACCGTACCGGTTGCCATACTGTACCTTCCTCATCTACGCTCCGGCGGAGCGGGTAGCGTGCCCGCGGGCGCGGACACTGGTGAAAGATGATACCCCGACGCGTGCGCGTTCGTGCCATAAAATATGCATGCATTCGAATCCCTTGCAGAGCGCTACACTGATGCCATGACACGAAGGCTCCGCCGCGCGCGGGGACGGCACCTGCGGGTGCTTCGGGGTAAGGAGGGCATATGGCCTGCACCACCATCTTGATCGGCAAGAGCGCGAGCTACGACGGGTCGACGATCGTCGCGCGCAACGAGGATTCCCCCAACGGCCAGTTCGAGCCCAAGCGCCTCACGGTCGTGCACCCCGAGGACCAGCCGCGCACCTACACCTCCACGGCGTCGCATCTCACCATCGAGCTCCCGGACGACCCCATGCGCTACACGGCGGTTCCCGACGCCATCCCCGGCCACGGCCCCTGGGCGGAGGCAGGTTTCAATGAGCGCAACGTCGGCATGAGCGCGACCGAGACCATCACCTCGAACCCGCGCGTGCTCGGCGCGGACCCGCTCGTCACCTACCGCCCCGCCGAGGGCGTCGAGGGCGAGCCCGGCTACGTGGCCGAGCAGCCCGGCGGCATCGGCGAGGAGGACATGGTCACGCTCGTGCTGCCCTACATCACGAGCGCGCGCGACGGCGTGCGCCGCCTGGGAGCGCTCCTGGAGCGCTACGGCACCTACGAGATGAACGGCGTCGCGTTCTCGGACGTCGACGAGATCTGGTGGCTCGAGACGATCGGCGGGCACCACTGGATCGCGAAGCGCGTGCCGGACGATGCGTATGTGACCATGCCGAACCAGCTCGGGATCGATTACTTCGACCTCGCGGACGCCGAGGGGGACCAGGTCGAGCACATGGCGAGCGCCGATCTGCGCTCCTGGATGCACGCGCACCATCTTGACCTCACGCTCCTCAAGCTCGACGCCTTCGACGAGCTCTACGACGACCTCGTCGATGCGGATGGGGGCGAAGCGGGGGACGGGGCCGACCAGGACCTGCTCGACCTGCTCGAGGATGTGCGCGCGGGCGTGCTCGCCGGCGACATCTTCAACCCGCGCGAGGCGTTTGGGAGCCACACCGACACCGACCACGTGTACAACACGCCGCGCGCCTGGTACATGCAGCGCTGCCTGAACCCGGGCGACGGCTGGGACGGCCCGGCCGCGGCGTTCACGCCCGAGTCCGATGACATCCCGTGGGCGCGCGTCCCCGAGCGCAAGCTCACCATCGAGGACGTGAAGGACGTGCTCTCCGCCCACTACCAGGGCACGCCGTTCGACCCCTACGGCTACAAGGGCACCCCGGCCTCGCGCGGCCTGTACCGGCCCATCGGCATCAACCGCAACGGCCAGCTCGCCGTGCTGCAGCTGCGCCCTTACGCGCCCGAGGGCTGGCGCGCCGTGCAGTGGATGGCGTTCGGCTCGAACCCCTTCAACGCGCTCGTGCCTCTCTACGCGAACGTCGACGCGCTGCCGGAGTACCTGGGCAACACGACCGCCCGCGTGACGAGCGAGAGCTTCTACTGGGCGAACCGCCTCATCGCCGCCCTCGCCGACGCGCGCTTCCACGAGAACGCGGCGGCGGTCCAGGGCTACCAGGAGAAGATGGCGGCGGCGGGGCACGCGATGCTCTACCGGACGGATGCCGAGGCGGCGGCGCTTCCGGAAGGGGAGGTGCGCCCGTGCCTCGCCCGCGCGAACGACGCGCTCGCCGTCAAGCTCAAGCAGGCCACCGAGGATCTGCTCGCCAAGGTGCTCTACACCATGAGCTGCGCCATGCGCAACGGCTTCGCGATGTCCGACAACGAGCGCTGAGTGATAAAACCCAGACAGGCTGGTTTTTATCATCTCGTGTGGGTGAATCGGGGTACAAGAGGGGCATGTCGGCCGATGATGGGAAGGCCGGCTTCATGCGGATTAGGGAGGCATCATGGCCACATCGTTTGAAGACCTCATGAACAACATGGTCAACGTGAGCTTGGGAGCCGCCGCGATGGCGGCCGACAAGGGCAAGGAGTTCCTGGACGATCTCACCGCGCGCGGCGCCCAGGTGCGCGCCGATGCGGCCGACACCGATTTCGGCCGCTCGATGGCGGACGCGTTCGAGCGCGCGGGCGGCACGTTCCACGACGTCACCGAGCGCATGAGCGCCCAGGGCGCGACCGTCGCCGAGCGCATCTTGGACGAGCTCATCCTCGCGCGCGTGCGCCCGCTCTCGGCGACCGAGCGCGCGGCCTTCATCGCGCACGTCGAGGAGCTCGTGGCGAACGCGCCCGACGCCGCCGTCGAGGTGCCGGTCGAGTCGGTCGAGGTCGAGACCGAGGAGGTCGAGGTCGAGGAGACCGTGGACGACGCTTCCGAGGACGCCTCAGAAGACGCCCCCGCCCAGTAACGGTGCCCTATGACCATGGGCCGCGCTGAGGATGAGACGATACAACCGAGCCCGGAACCCGCGGGTGCCGCTGACGCCGCGGCGGAGCAGGCCGACTTCGTGCCCTCGCGCACGAGCTTCCGGCGCGCCCGCGCGGTCGATGAGGTGCCCGACGAGCCCGAGGCGATGGCGGATACCGAGAAGTACCAGCTCACGCTCACCGGCCGCCGGCGGCGCATCGCGGAGATCCTGCGCATCGCCCGCAAGTACGAGGTCTGGCACGACCTGACCCCCGTGCGCCTGCGCCGGATGCTCGAGGAGCTCGGCCCCATGTTCGTCAAGATGGGGCAGATCCTTGCGAACCGCTCGGAGATCCTGCCGCAGCGCTACTGCGACGAGCTGCGCCGCCTGCGCACGGAGGTCGACCCGGTGCCGTACCCCGTCGTGCTCGAGTGCCTCGAGGCGGAGTACGGCCAGGAGCTCGGCGAGATCTTCGACGCCGTCGACCCGAACCCGCTCGGGTCGGCCTCGCTCGCGCAGGTGCACCGCGCGCGCCTCGTCACGGGCGAGGACGTGGCGGTGAAGGTGCAGCGCCCCGGCGCGCAGCAGGTCATGGCGCAGGACATCGACATCATGCGGTCGCTCGCGCGGCACGTCACGCGCTTCATCAAGACCGAGCAGATCATCGACATGCGCGAGGTGGTCGAGGAGCTGTGGCGGTCGTTCCGCGAGGAGACGAACTTCCTCGCCGAGGCGCGCAACCTGAGCGAGTTCTATGCATACCATAAATCCACGCCCGGCATCTCCTGCCCGCGCTCGTACCTCGAGCTGTGCACCGAGCACGTCGTGGTCATGGACTACATCGACGGCATATCGATCTCCGAGCCCGCCGCGCTCAAGCGCGCCGGGTACGACCTGCGCGACGTGGGCGAGCGCATCGTCGACGACTACGCCACGCAGGTGCTCGACGACGGCTTCTTCCATGCGGACCCGCACGCGGGCAACATCATCTTGAAGGACGGCGTCATCTACTTCATCGACCTCGGCATGGTGGGCCGCATGTCCGAGCACGACCGCGGCATCGTGAAGGAGATCATCTTCGCGGTGGCGGAGAGCGACGTCCCCAAGCTCAAGGACGCCTTCATGCGCTTCGCGGTCTCGCGCGGAGACACCGCCTCCATCGACCACACGGCCTTCCTCACCGACCTCGACTACATCGTGCAGGATTTCGGCAGCGCGAACCTCAAGGACCTCGACATCGGCCGCTTCCTCACCACGCTCATCAACCTGGCGCGGAAGAACTCCATCGAGCTGCCGAGCGTCGTGACGCTCTTCGCGCGCGGCATGGTGACACTCGAGGGCCTGCTCACGGAGTACCTGCCCGACGTCAACATGATCGAGATCATCCAGGTGCACATCGCGCACGAGAAGAGCGCCTACGCCCGGATGCGCGAGGCGGCCGAGGAGTTCGGCAAGGGCGCGGTGCGCGCGGCGCGGGGGAACCTGCAGACCGCCGAGTACCTGGGGCTCGCGTCGCGCATGCTCACGCGCGGGCAGCTCAAGATCAACGCCGAGGTGCTTGGGTCCGACGCGGTGCTGCGCCGCCTGGGCGGCATCGTGGACCGCCTCTCGATGTCGATCGTCATCGCGGGCCTCTTCATCGGCTCCTCGGTGGTCTATTACGCAAAGATCGAGCCGGTCATCTTCGGCATCCCCATCATCGGCTTTCTGGGGTACTTCTTCGCGCTCGTGCTCGCGCTCATGCTCGGCCGCGAGATCTGGCGAAACTCCCACGGCAAGCGCTAGCCCGCGCGCCCTCGCGTCCGCGCTTATGCAGGGTTGACGATCTCCGTGTTGGCGAAGGCGCGCCGTGCGCGGTCGTATTCGAAGACGAGGATGCAGCAGTTGCCGAGCGGCACGTCCTGCGCGCAGCGGGCATACGGCGCCCAGTACGTCTTGAAGGCGAGGCTGATGGAGCCGTGGCTCACAGCGAGGACGTTGCCCTCGCAGCTATTCATGAGCGAGCGCAGGGTGCTCACGATGCGGTAGCGCGCGCACGCGTTCGTCTCGCCGCCTCGGCGCACGGCGGCATCTCCCGGATCCCAGGGGCTCACGCCGAGCCGCTCGACGGGGCCGGCCTCGAAGGTGCCGTAGTCGCGCTCCGCAAGACCGGGTACGGAGGCGCGCTCGGCTCCTGCGAGCTGCGGGACCTCGGCGCGCACGATGTCGAGCGTGGCCTCGGCGCGCCCGAGCGGCGAGGAGGCGGCAAGGTCCACGGCCTCCATGTCGCGCCCGTGCTCGCGTAGCCACGCAGCCGCCCGCCGCGCCTGGGCGATGCCCTCATCGGTGAGGGGCGAGTCGCAGCGGCCCTGCAGGATGTGCTGGGTGTTGTAGACGGTCTGGCCGTGGCGCATGAGATAGAGCTTCTGCATCGGTGCCTCCCAACGGCGGGTTCAGACGAGCTTCTCGTAGGCGATGCGCGTGAGGTCGCGCTCGGTGTCGCCCTTTGTGGTGAGCTCGAACTCCTGGAGCTCGGTGAAGCCCTGGCGGGCGAGGAAGCCGCGCATGGCGGCGTTGCCGGGGTGCGTGTCGATGCGCAGGCTCCGGCGGCCGGCAGCGCGCGCGAGCTCCTCCGCCTGCGCGAAGAGGTAGGACATGACACCCTGGCCGAGCGCCTCGGCGGCGGTGGCGCAGCGGTGGACGGCGGCGTAGACGGGCTCGGACGCGCCCGCGCGCCCCTCGGCAGCCGCGTCGCCCGTGAGCCACGCGACCGGTGCGGCGTCGTACTCGGCATCCGGGCAGAAGAGCACGGAGATGGCGCCGAGTGCCCTGCCCGCGGGGTCTTCTGCCAGGTAGCAGGCGCGTTGGTCGATGTCTGCGCGCACGGAGCCAATGTTGGGGTAGCCGCACTGCCACTGCGCGATTCCGAAGCGCGCGATCGACCGCTTGCCGTCCTCGAGGATGGCGAGCACGCGCTCGGCGTCGCCCGCCTCGGCGCGCCGCAAGGTAAGTTCGTTCCGCATCGATTTCCCCCCTTTGCATTTCGAACCAGCAGATTATGCCCGAGCGCGCCCGCGTGGGGGCGGACACATTCCCGCGCATCGATTCTCCATGCCGATTCAGGCGATTTGCGCGCCCGCTCGCCGTGTGGACGAACTGTGGGGTGCCGATGCGCGCGCAAATACTTTACTATCAACCACAGGGAAGCCCCGTCGAGCGGGTATCGACGAGACAGGCCGTGAAACGCCGCGTCCCGTCGCCCGAGCACGATCGCGCCATGCGCGAGCGGCCGGCAGGCACCCTGCGCGCCCCGGGCGCGGCGGGGGAGCGAACGATATGCATACGAGAACGGAGCACACCATGCAAGACATACGGAACATGCAGGATACGGAGAGTGGCGTGGGCGGTATGGCGGTGACCCGCCGCGGCGCGCTCGCGGCTGCCGCCGTGGCGCTTGCAGCGCCGGCGCTCGCCGCGTGCAGCTCGGATGAGGGCGCAACCCAGGGCTCGGCAGCCTCCGGTGCGGACTCGAAGCTCACCGTGGCGATGGAGCTTGCCTACCCGCCGTTCGAGACGAAGGATGACGCGGGCGAGCCCGCGGGCGTGAGCGTCGACTTCATGCGCGCCTTCGGCGAGGCGTACGGCTACGACGTCACCATCGAGAACACGGCCTTCGACGGGCTCATCCCGTCGCTGCAGACCGGACGCGCGGACTGCGTCATGAGCTCCATCACGATCACCCCAGAGCGCGAGGAGACGGTCGACTTCTCCGACCCGTACGCCCAGGCGCAGCTCGCCATCCTCGCCAACAGCGAGAGCGGCATCGCCGAGGCGGCCGACCTCGACCAGGAGGGCATGACCGTGGCGGTCAAGACGGGCTCCACGGGCGACGTCTACGCCACGAACCACCTCGAGAACGCCGAGATCCTCCGCCTTGCCGACGAGAGCGCCTGCGTGACGGAGGTCGTGCAGGGCCGCGCGGACGGCTTCCTCTACGACCAGCTCACCATCTATCGCAACCACGAGGCGAACCCGGACACCACCGAGGCCGTGTTCATCCCCTTCCAGGACCCGGAGTACTGGGGCATCGCGGTGCAGAAGGGCAACACCGAGCTGCTCGATCAGCTGAACGAGTTCATCGCCCAGAGCCGCGCGGATGGCACCTTCGATGCGCTCACGGAGAAGTACCTCGCCCAGGAGAAGGCCGCCTTCGACGAGCTCGGCTTCACCTGGTTCTTCGATTTCGAGTAGCCCGCGCTCAGGGAGGGAGATGCCCATGACAGGACCAGCGTCCCGCAACCCCTTCATCGCGCCCGCGACCGGGCGCGTGCCGCCCCTGCGCGCCGCGTTCAACTACCTGCTCGTATGCGCCCTCGTGGTCGCCGGCGTGTGGGCGGCGCTCATCTCGGTGGGGGTCTCGCTCGACTTCAGCTTCGTGGCGCGCTACGGCTCCCGCATCGCGGACGGCTTCATGCTTACGCTGCAGATCTCTGCCCTGAGCCTGCTCATGAGCCTCGCCATCGGCATCGTGGTGGCGGTGGCGCAGGGCAGCCGCGTGCTCGTCGTGCGCTACCTGAGCGACCTGTACGTGAAGATCATCCGCGGCACGCCGCTCCTCGTGCAGATCTACCTCTTCTTCTACATCATCGGCACGGCCTGGGGCATCGAGAACCGGTTCGTGGCGGGCGTGGCGATTCTCTCGGTCTTCGAGGGCGCCTACATCGCCGAGATCATGCGCGGCAGCCTGCTCTCCATCGATCCCGTGCAGCTCGAGGCCGCCCGCGCCGTGGGCTTCACCCGCGTGCAGGCGCTGCGCTACGTGGTGGTGCCGCAGCTCGCCGCGCGGACGCTTCCCGCGCTCACCGGGCAGTTCGCGAGCGTCATCAAGGACTCGTCGCTGCTCTCGGTCATCGCCGTCATCGAGCTCACGCAGACCATGCGCGAGATCAGCGCGACGAACTTCAACCTGTTTGGCTGCTATTTCCTGCTGGGGGCGCTGTATCTGGTGCTCACGCTGCCGCTCGCCTTCGCGAGCCGCGTCATCGAGAGGAGGCTGGGGTAGCGATGGCGTCTTCGCGCACCGCGCCGCACGGCCAGGCTCTGCACCTGCGTCTGCGCGGCGTGTCCAAGGATTTCGACGGGCGCGCGGTGCTCCGCGGCGTCGACTTCGACGACGACGTGACCACGCTCGCGATCATCGGCCCCTCGGGCGGCGGCAAGTCGACGCTGCTGCGCATCATGGCGGGGCTCCTGCCGCCGAGTGCCGGGACGGTCGAGCTCGATGGCCGGCCGCTCCCGGAGCGCGAGGACGAGCTCTGCGCGTATCGGGCGCGCCTGGGCTTCGTGTTCCAGCAGGGCGGGCTCTTCCAGCACCTCACCGCGCGCGAGAACATCGCGCTGCCGCTCCGCGCCGTGCACGGCGTCGACGAGGCGCAGGCGCGCTCGCGCGCCGATGAGCTCCTGGAGCGGTTCGGCCTCACGGCCGAGGCGGAGAAGCGCCCGGCGCAGCTCTCCGGCGGGCAGCAGCAGCGCGTGGCCATCGCGCGCGCCGTGGCTCCCCGGCCGGGGCTCCTGCTGCTCGACGAGCCCACGAGCGCGCTTGACCCCGAGTATACGGGCGAGGTGCTCGACATGCTGCGCGACCTCAAGGACGCGGGCGCGCGCTTCATCGTCGTGACGCACGAGATGGGCTTCGCGCGCCACGCGTGCGACAAGGTGGCGTTCCTCTACGGCGGGGCGCTGCTGGAGTACGGGGAGAGCGCCCGGCTCTTCCAGAGCCCGGGTACGCCCGAGCTCGAGCGGTTTTTGGGGAGGTTGCTGGAATGGAGCGTGTGAGCGCGGTGGATGCCTGCGCCGCCGAGCCCGTGCTCGGCGTGCTCTACGAATCGAGCGAGTGGTCGGACTTCAAGCTCGCAACCGAGCTCTGCGCGCGCGGCGTGCCCGTGCGGCTCATCGATATGGAGCGACCGGATGCTGTGGAGGCAACCCTTGCCTGCGCCATGCTCGCGAGCCGGGTGTTCGCGAGCGCGCTCGCGCGCGGGCACGCCCGCTCCCACGAGCACATGGCGCAGGTCGTCTCCGAGGTCGAGGCGCGCGGCATCGTGCTCGTCAACCCGGCACGGGCGCACGCCTTCGAGGTGAGCAAGCGCGCCGCTACCGAAGCGCTCGGCGGCGCCGGCTTCGCGGTGCCGCGCGTCTTCGCCTGCGATGTGCCCGCGCGCATCGACCCGGAGGCGCTCGCGTACCCGTGCGTCATCAAGCCGGATTGCGGCGGCCGCTCCGCGTGCACGGCGGTGCTGCATGACGCCGATGAGGCGCGGCGCTTCCTTGCCGCGGCGCCCGAGGGTACGGTCTTCATCGTGGAGGAATACCTCGCGGCGCGCGCGGGCTTCCTCACGCGCATCGAGATCGTTGCCGGCCGCGCCGCCCACGTGCAAAAGCGCAGCATCGCCGCGAACGGCCTCTCCTCCTACCATGTGGGCTCGACCTACGAGGCGTACGAGGACTGCCCGCGCGCGGTCGTCGATGCTGCGGAGGCGGCCGCGCAGCTCCTCGGCTTCGAGCTCGGGAGCTTCGATGTGATCGAGGCCGCGGACGCAGCCTATCTCATCGATGCGAACTCCGTCTCGAACGTCTCGGAGGATTGCGAGGAGCTGCTGGGCTTCGACCTCATGGCGGAGCACGCCGCGTACCTCGCGGAGCGCTGGCGCGCGCTGGCGGGTTAGGTGCAGGTGGCGCGCCCGGGCCATGCCGCGGGGCGGTCGCCTGAGAGCAGGGAAGGGTGGACCCATGAAGACCATGCAGGACGTGTACCGGCTCTTCGACGCGGCGGGCTGCTGCAGCTTCGCCACGCTCGACGGCGCGGGCGGGGTCGAGAGCCGCATCGCGCACTTCTTCGCCTATGACGACGAGGGCCTCTACCTGCGCACGATGCGCGTGAAGCCGTTCTACCGCCAGCTCAAGGAGGGGAGGGCGCTCAGCGTCTCGGCCGAGAAGACCGCGGCGCCGTGCACCTGGGACGACGACAACATGCCGCATTTCCAGCCGGGGTATATGGTGCGCGTCTCCGGCACGGTGCGGGAGCTCACCCAGGAGGAGGTCGATGCGAAGGCGGCGGATAACCCGCTGTTCAACGTCGCCGTCTACGATATCGCGAAGTACCCCGAGACCGTGGTGTTCGTGCTCGACCGCTTCCATGGCGAGTACTACGACTACGACTTCAACATGGTGCACCGCGACCACAAGATCCAGCGCGAGCGGTTCGCCTTCGGCGGCGACGCGTTCGAGGAGCCCGGCCTCTCGATCGACCCGTTCCGCTGCATCGGCTGCGGCGATTGCGCCCGCGCCTGCACGCACAAGGCCATCGCCGCCAACCCGAGCGGCACCATGCGCATCATCGGCGAGCGCTGCGACGAGTGCGGCAACTGCTACCACGTCTGTCCCACCGGCGCCGTCGCCTCAAAGGGAACGGCGGCCGAGCGCTAGGCACCCGACCGCCGCAGCAGGAATCGCTCGTCTTGCGCGCGCCGCTTAGAACGAGAAAAAGTCGAAGCGCGGCGGCAGCGCCTTCACGCGATGCGCACCCGGCTCCTCGCCGAGGCTCGCCACGAAGGCGTCCATCGGATCGAGCAGGTGCTCCCAGCTGAAGAACGCCTCGGGCGCGATGTCGAAGTACTCGCAGATGAGCTCGCAGCCGGCGGGCACGATGCCGTGCATGAGGACGGTCGCCACGCGCAGCTCGAGGAAGGCGTCCACGAGCGCCTGGTGCATGAGCGCGTCGCCCGCGGCCTGATCCTCCTTCTGCGCCGCCTTGGCGGCCTTGCTCGCGTCGCTCCAGCGCTTGTTGGCGGCGCGCAGGTAGGCGTCGCACACGCCGAGCGCGCGATGGAGTTCCGTGCGCCACATGGCCTGCTCGAAGGCGAGGACCGCCTGCTCCGCGGCCTCGGCCACCTCGGGCGCGGCGGCGCCCGCCGGGATGCAGCCCGTGCGCACCGCGCTCGGATCGCCCTCCTTCTCGGCCACGCCGTAGAAGCACGAGCGCGCGAGGCGGTTGAAGACGCCCGTGAGGAGCGTCCCCTCCTTGAGCACCGGGTCGATCACGCGCTTGTCGTCGCGGGCGAGCAGCGCCGTCCCGTCCGGGTTCTTGCCGGTCTCGCGCGTGTCGTACGCCTTGGGGCTGAAGCTCACCGGCTTCTCGCCGAGCCCGAGCGACAGGAAGTGCGCGCGCAGCTGCTCGGCGCTGTAGTGGCCGAGTAGCTCGGATGCGGGCGGCGGGGGCGTCTTGCTGCTCGAGCTGGCCTTCTTGCCCATGTAGAGCACGTGGTAGTTCGCCACGAGCGTGCTCTGCTGCATGTCCCAGCCGAGCGCCTCCCACATCGCCGTCTGCGCGATGCCGTAGAAGTAGATGTTATCCTGGCCGATGAACTGGTAGACGTGCGCATCGGGGTCGCACCACCAAGCGCGCCAGTCGTCCGTCGACCAGCGGTGCGCGCCCGCCGCCTCGTCCGCGCCGAGCGCCGTGCGCGTGAAGCTGATGGGCGCCCAGAGGCTCTCGGGCCACACCCAGCACGTGAGCCCCGCGCAGCCGCACTCGTCGGTGACGGGCACGCCCCACTCGATGTTGCCCGTGATGCGGAAGGGCACGAGCGCCTTGCCCGAGCGGAACCGCACGCCGGCGGCACCGAGCACCTCGTGCGCCGCGTCGCGCTCGCGCCAGCTGGGGAACGTGACGGTGAACGAGCTCTTGTTGCCCTCCGGCTCGGTGACGGTGTGCAGCGGAAGCTGGCCCTCGATGGCGTCGAACGCCTCGCGGAACTTGTTCTGGATGTAGAGCTGCGGCGGGTTGAGCCACTCCTCGAGCGTCTTCACCACCACGGGGCGCACGGTCTCGTCGCCCTCGAGGCCCTTCGTGTAGCGCTTCAGGAAGTCGAGGTAGGCGGGGAGGTCGAAGTAGATGTTGTCGACGGGGCGGAGCTCCGGGGTCTCGCCGGTGAGGGCGCTTCTGGGCGCGATGAGCTCCTCGGGCTCGAACTGGTGGCCGAGGTCGCACTCGTCGGCGTAGGCCTTCTCCGACTTGCAGCCCTGGATGGGGCAGCGGCCGATGACCTGGCGGCCGTTCAGGAACTGCTGGGCCTTCGGGTCGTAGAACTGCTTCGTGGCGCGCTTCTCCAGCACGCCGCGCTCCTTCAGGCGCAGGATGATCTCGTCGGTCATCTGCTCGTGCACGTGCGCGGCGGGCTCGAGGGCGCTGCCGCCGAAGAAGTCCGGCTCCACCTCGTAGCCGGCGAGCGTCGCGGCCTGGCGGTCGTGGTTCGCCTCGACGTAGTCCGCGATGCACCGATCGTAGCCCTGCTCGTCGTGGAGCTTGCGGTAGCTTTCCATGATGGGGCTGCCGTAGCAGTCGGTGCCCGAGACGAAGAGCACGTTCTCACGGCCGATGCGGTCGCGCAGGAAGCGCGCGTAGAAATCCGCGGGGATGAAGACGCCGCCCACGTGGCCGAAGTGCAGGTTCTTGTTGCCATAGGGCATGCCGGCCGTCACGATGGCGCGGCGCGGCCAGGTGGGGCGCGAATCGATGCTGAGCTTGGGTGCCATGCGGTCTCCTGCAGATATGGTCGAACCGTCCAATTACGTGCCCATTATGGCACAGCGCGCCGGATTGCGTGTATGCTTGGGCGCATGAGATTCCGAGGCGACATACAGACCTTCGAGGACGAGGGGTTCCTCCGCCGCGTGGCGCAGGACTCCGCGGCCGCCTTCGTCATCGGGCTCGGGGCGACGCTCGTGTTCGGCATCGTGCTCGCGATGTTCGCGCCCGGGCTGTTCGACGGGCTGCTCTCGGGCATCTTCGCCGCGGACGGCCGGGGCTTCATCGACTATGTGCTGTGGATCGCCTGGGTCGCGGTGGCGACGGCGGTGTCGTTCATCGCGCACGAGCTCGTGCACGGCATCTTCTTCAAGGCATTCGCGCCGGCGGGCGCGCGCGTGACCTTCGGCGCCAACTGGAAGCGCGGCATGCTCTACGCGAGCACGGAGGGCGTCATCTACACCCGCGCGCAGTACCTCGTCATCGCGCTCGCCCCGACGTTCGTGGTGACCGCGGCCCTGATCGCCGCCGGCTTCGCATGCGGCTGCCCCGTGGCGGGCGCCTTCGCGGCGACGCTCCACCTCTCGGGCTGCGCGGGCGATTGGGAGTACGTGCGCGAGATCGCCGCCGACCCGCTCATCACGCACTGCGAGGACACGGCGTCCGGCGTGCGCTTCTTCGGCGCGGACGATGCGGGCGACGAGGCCGCCGGGGACGAGCCTGCCGCTCCTGGCGCGGACGCGCACGGGGAGGTGCGCCCATGACGCGCCTGCTGCTGCATGCCTGCTGCGCGCCCTGCTCGCTCGAGCCGGTGCGCCTGCTCGTCGAGGAGGGTTTCGAGCCCACGATCTGCTGGACGAACCCGAACATCCAACCGGTCGAGGAGCACGACCGCCGCCTCGCCGAGCTCCGCCGCTGGTGCGCCGCGGAGGGCATCCCGCTCATCGAGGCGGGGGAGGACCGCGAGCGCTGGGAGCGCGCGGTGGCGCCCATCGGTGCGCGCGACCGTGGTCACCGCTGCCGGGCCTGCTATGCGCTCCGCCTGGCCGAGGCGTGCCGCGTGGCCGAGCGCGCGGGCTTCACGCATATCGCCACGACGCTCGCCGTGTCCCCTTACCAGCTCTTCGAGACCTGCAACGACGTGCTCGCGCGCCTCGCCGCCGCGAACGGCCTCACGCCCGTCATCCGCGACTTCCGTCCCTGGTACGGCGAGGCCACGCGCCGCTCGCGCGAGCTCGGCATGTACCGCCAGCAGTACTGCGGCTGCCGCTTCTCCGCCGCCGAGGCGGCGCTCGACCGCGCCCGCCTGCGCGACGAGCGCAAGGCCAGGCATCGCGGGTCCGCCTCGTAACCTTTCGCCGCCCCTTTCAAAACCTCGGCCATGGGCATAATATGACTATTCGTTGTGAATAGTCATATTATGGAAGGCGATGCAGATGGAAGACGAGAAGCCGGTTGGATTGGTGAGCGACGTGCCGCGCGGGCATACGGCGGCGGCGCTCGTGGTCATCCTCGCGATGACGTTCATGGAGATCCTCGACGGCACGATCGTGAACGTCGCGCTGCCCTCCATGCAGCAGGAGCTCGGGGTGGACATGGCGTCCATCCAGTGGGTCGCGAGCATCTACAGCATCGTGACCTGCGCGGCGCTCCTCGTGTTCGGCCGCCTGGGCGATATGTTCGGCAAGGTGCGCATCTTCCAGGTGGGCGTGGCGCTCTTCACCGCGGGCTCGGCGCTCTGCGCGCTCTCCGGCACGTTCGAGCTGCTCGTCGTCGCCCGCGCCGTCCAGTCGCTCGGCGGCGCCGCGTCGCTCGCCAACAACCAGGGCATCATCACCGAGACCTTCCCCACGAGCCGCGGGCGCGCGCTCGGGCTCGTGGCGACCTTCACCGCGCTCGGCGCCATGTGCGGCCCCACGCTCGGCGGCCTCATCGTGGCGTCGCTGCCGTGGGAGTTCATCTTCATCATCAACCTGCCCATCGGCGTCATCTCGTTCATCATCGGCCTCAAGGTGCTCCGCAACCATCGCCCCGCGCGCCGCCCGTCGTTCGACGCCCTCGGCACCGCGCTCCTCATCCCGGCCATCCTCGCCATCTTCTTCGCCATCACGCTCATGGAGCGCGGCGTCACCCCGCTCACCATCGGCATGCTCGCGGGCGGCGCGGTGCTGCTCGCCGCGTTCGTGGTGGTCGAGAACCACGCGACCTCGCCGCTCGTGACGCTCGGGGTCTTCCGGGACGTGCGCTTCGTGATCGACCTCGTGAACATGGCCCTCGTCTTCCTCGCCATGTCCGCCTACACCTTCATCTTCCCGTACTACCTGCAGGAGGCGCGCGGCATCGGCGCCGGGGCGGCCGGGCTCATCATGGCGTGCTATCCGCTCGTGAACTCCATCGTGGGTCCCATCTCGGGCGCGGTCTCGGACAAGATGGGGTGCGAGAAGCCCACGCTCGTGGGGCAGGTCATCTACACCTGCGGCCTTGCCATCATGGGGTTCGTGGCGCTCGACACCCCGCTTTTCGTGCTCATCCCCTGCATCATGTTCACCTCGCTCGGCAGCGCGATCTTCCAGGCGCCGAACAACTCCATGGTCATGGGGCACGCGCCCGAAGGGTCGCTCGGCTTCGTGGGGTCGCTCGGCAACCTCATGCGCTACCTGGGGCAGGCGGTCGGCATCACGGCTGGCTCGGCCCTGCTCTATGGCGGCATGTCGAGCTCGATCGGCTACCCCGTGACGAGCTACGTCGCGGGCAGGCCGGACGTCTTCATGGACGGCATGCACCTGGCCTTCCATGTGCTCGCCCTCATCGTGGGCGCGAGCGTGGTCCTGGCGCTCGTGCGCGAATGGCTCAACTACCGCGAGCGCCGCACGCAGGCACCTGGCGGGCACGGGGCCGCGCGCGCCGCGTCCCATGGGCTCGCCGGCGCGCGGAAGGGCAGGTAGCCATGCCCGCCATCTTCACGCCCGAGCACCGCGACGAGCTCCATCTCCGCATGGTCGAGGCGGGATGGCGCGCGCTCTGCGCGGGCGGCGTGCGCGCGCTGCGCGTCGAGGAGATCGCGCGCGCGGCGGGCATCGCCAAGGGCACGTTCTACCACTTCTTCCCCTCGAAGGGCGCCTTCATCTACGCGATGCTCATGGAGAACCGCCAGCGGGCCGTCGATATGCTGGACGAGATGCACCGGCAGGCGGAGCGCCGCCTGGGGCGCGATGCCCTGCGCGGGTGGCTCGAGCGCATCTGGGGGAGCGACCGGAACATCTTCCGCATCGCCACCGCCGAGGAGTACGCCTACCTCGCGCGCGGCTTCCCCCGCGGGCGCAGCCTCGACCCCGCGGTGGACGGGAAGCTCGTCGATTGGGTGGTCGACGAGATCGCCGACGCGCGCGCGGGCGTCGACCGCCATGCGGTGCAGAACCTGCAGAAGACGCTCGCTCTGGTACTGCTCAACCGCGGCATCCTGCACGCCGACGCCCTCGAGCGCACGGTGGCCGCCCTCATCGACGCCACGCTCGACGAGCTCTTCGGGTGACGCCGCGCTCCGTGCCCGTCGGGGGCAACGCCCACGCCCCGCACCTCACGTGCGCAAGCGTGCTAAGCTATTCAGCCGGAACACGGAAAGCGAGGTCGCCATGCGCACCGACGATTTTGACTACAACCTTCCCGAGGAGCTCATCGCCCAGGCGCCCGCTGAGCCGCGCGACTCCTGCCGCCTGCTCGTGCTGCACCGCGGCGAGCCGCTCGCAACGACGGGCGATGTCGTGCCGCTCGCGCACGGCGGGAGCGTCGAGCACCGCCATTTCTACGACATCATCGACTACCTGGAGCCCGGCGACCTGCTCGTGGCGAACGAGACGCGCGTCATGCCGGCGCGCCTCATCGGGCGCAAGGCCAGAACGGGCGGCATGGCCGAGACGCTTTTGCTCACGCGCCGCGAGGACCTCGACCCGCTCGGGCATGTGTGGGAGTGCCTCGTGAACCCGGGCAAGCGCCTGAAGCCCGGGGCGGTCGTGGAGTACCGCGCGGGTGGCCCGCACGCCCCCGAGACCGCGCCCGTGGTGCTCACGGGCGAGATCGTCGACTTCGTGCCCGACAGCCGCGGCGGGCGCATCGTGCGCTTCACGCCGCAGGGCGAGGGCGCCGACGGCCGCCCGCGCACCCTCGACGAGGCCATCCACGCGGCGGGCCACGTGCCGCTGCCGCCCTACATCACCGACTACGAGGGCGACCCCGAAAAGTACCAGACCGTCTACGCCATAAGCGAGGAGCACTCCGCCGCGGCGCCCACGGCGGGCCTGCACTTCACGCCCGAGCTCATCGAACGCATCAAGCAGAAGGGCGTGGGCTGGGCGACGGTCGAGCTCGAGGTGGGCATCGACACGTTCCGCCTCGTGGAGGAGGACGACCCCACCGAGCACGTCATGCACACCGAGCGCTACCACGTGCCGCAGGCGGTCGTGGACGCCGTGCACGCCGCGAAGGCGGGCGGGCACCGCGTGATCGCCGTGGGCACGACGGCCGTGCGCTCGCTCGAGAGCGCCTGGGAGGCCTCGGCACCGGCGTCCGACCCCGCGGTCGTCGCGCGCCGCTTCGAGAACGCCCCCGACTCCGCCGCCGTGGCGGGTGCGGGCGACATCGTGGCACGCGCGGACGCGACTACGAACCTCTACCTCATGCCCGGCTCGACCTACCATGTGGTCGACGCGCTCATCACGAACTTCCACGTGCCGCGCTCGACGCTCATGATGCTCGTCTCCGCCCTCGCGACCCGCGAGCAGATCATGGACGCCTATGCCGAGGCCGTGGCGGAGCGCTACCGCTTCTTCAGCTTCGGCGACGCGATGCTCATCGAGTAGCGCGCCCCAGGGGTTCCGCCGGCTCTCGGCCGGGTGGATGCGCCGGGGCGCCGCCGGCCGGGCGTCGCCTTTCCGCCCCGCGCCGCTCGGTAAAAATCAACGATCGCGTGCCCGCGTGTCCGCGCGGGCATATATCATTGAGCTGAGAAACAGTTCGCCCATGCATTGGGGGAGTGGATCATGCCGGAAGATCTGAACGAGCAGAAGCCGCAAACGTACGATGCAGAAGACGCCGCGCCGCCCACGGGCGATGCGGGCACTGAGGTCGCGCCGGCCGGCGTGGAGGGGCCATCCGCCGTCGAGGCGGTGGGGTCGTTCTTCACCTCGGGCGCCGCGGCCATGAACGAGATGCGCAACGCCCGCCGCGCGCACGCCGAGGCGCGCAGCCAGCTCGAGTCGCTCGAGAGCACCATCGCGAGCGAGGAGGCGGAGCTCGCCCACCGGCGCGAGGTCGAGGCGGGCTTCGAGCAGATCGTCGCGGAGCAGACGGCGCGCCGCGAGGCGGCCGTTCAGGCGGGCTCGGCCGCCGTGCGCGAGCAGAAGCGCATCCAGGGCGAGATCGACGCCCTGAAGGGCGAGCTCCAGCAGATGAAGGATGCCGACGCCCAGACCGATAAGCGCCTGAAGGCCGCGCTCGACGCCGCCGAGGCGCGCGAGGCGTCCGCGCGCGAGAACGGCGCGCGCCTGCAGCGTCGGCTCGACGACGCCAAGAAGAACCTCGAGCGCGCCGAGCGCGAGCAGAAGGACGGCGTTGCCGCCGCGCAGACGGCCGTGGAGAGCGCCGAATCGCGCCTCACCATGCTCCGCGAGGAGCGCTCGGAGGTGCAACGGAACCCCTCGGCGAACTCCGCGGCCTATAGCGTGCGCTCGGGTGAGCTCGACCAGGAGATCGCCGACGCCGAGCACGACCTGACGCTCGCGAAGGACGACCTGCCCCGCATCACCCGCGAGCTCGCCGAGGCGCTCGAGCACGCCCGCCGTGCCGTGGCCGAGGCGGAGAAGCCCATGGACGAGGCGAAGCGCTCGTTCAACGAGGTGAGCGGTGCCGCGGACGAGGCGCGCAACGCCTACCGCGAGGCGCGCGATGCCGCCTCCGAGCGCCAGCGCGCGATGAAGGAGCGCATCGCTGCCCAGGAGAAGGCCAAGCGCGAGCAGGAGCAGGCGGCCGAGGACGCCCAGGACGAGGCGCGCGACGCCCAGGCGCTCATCGACGAGGCGAACGACATCCACGCGCACCCCGAGGTCACGGAGACCATCGCCGCGCGGCTCGAGGCGGACCGCGCGGAGCGGGAGCAGCAGGCGGCGGAGGTCGAGCAGCTCGCGAACGTGGAGCGGAGCGTGCGGGAGCGCACGCGCGGCTCGCGCGCGCGGTTCATCGGCGCGATCGCGGGCATCGTCATCGTGGTTGTCGCGATCATCGTCGCGGTCGTGCTGTTCGTGAACCGGTAGGGGATCCGTTAGGGGGAAGGCCATGCTGTACAAGGATTTCAAGGGGCTCAAGCTGTCGGCGCTCGGGTTCGGGGCGATGCGCCTGCCCGTGGTGGACGGCGATGACGGCGCGATCGACCAGGCCGCGACGGACGAGATGGTCGCCTACGCCCTCGAGCACGGAGTGAATTACTTCGACACCGCCTGGGGCTACCACAACGGCACCTCCGAGGCGGCTCTCGGCCGCGCGCTCGCCCCGCATCCGCGCGACTCGTTCTACCTTGCCACGAAGTTCCCCGGGTACGACCTCGCGAACATGGACAAGGTCGAGGAGATCTTCGAGGCGCAGCTCGAGCGCACGGGCATGGGCTACTTCGACTTCTACCTCATCCACAACGTGTGCGAGCTCAACATCGACGAGTACCTCAACCCTGCGCACGGCATCATGCCCTACCTGCTCGCCCAGAAGGAGGCCGGGCGCATCCGGCACCTCGGCTTCTCCGCCCACGGCGCCATCCCCGTCATGGAGCGCTTCCTCGCGGCATACGGGGAGCACATGGAGTTCTGCCAGATCCAGCTGAACTACCTCGACTGGGAGTTCCAGGACGCCAAGGGCAAGGTGGAGCTGCTCGCCGAGCACGGCCTGCCCGTGTGGGTCATGGAGCCGGTGCGCGGCGGCAAGCTCGCGAACCTATCCGAGGAGGATGCTGCGAAGCTCACCGCGCAGCGCCCCGACGAGACGCCGGTGGCCTGGGCGTTCCGCTTCATCCAGGGCATCCCCGAGGTCTGCGTCACGCTCTCCGGCATGTCGAGCTTCGAGCAGCTGAAGGAGAACATCGCCACCTTCGAGGAGGAGCGGCCGCTCACGGCGGAGGATCGCGCGGTGCTCGCCAAGATCGTGGCCGACATGCTCGGCCAGGGCACCGTGCCCTGCACCGCATGCCGCTACTGCACGAGCCACTGCCCGCAGGGGCTTGACATCCCCGACCTGCTCTCGCTCTACAACCAGCGCCAGATCACCGGCAACGGCGACTTCATCTCGCGCATGCGCCTGCAGACCATGGACGCGGACAAGCGGCCGAGCGCGTGCATCGGGTGCGGGAGCTGCGCGGCGGTGTGCCCGCAGCAGATCGACATCCCCGGGGTGCTCGCGAAGTTCGCCGCGGAGGCGGAAGCGTAAGGGCGTCTACCTGCGGGAATGCTGTGGTGATGCGAGGCTGCGCCATAGTTCGCCCCCGGCTGTACCGCTCGCGGACGCATACCGACCGTTCGCGGCATATATGCCTCGATTCTCGAATTCTGGTATATACGGAGCATGCACGGGAATATACGCAATGACAGAACAGGGTCGCTTCAGAGAAGCAAGCGACGACCGAAGGAGGCGAGTCCAATGGGTTTAGAAGATGAACCGCAAGCGTTCGGGCTCGTAGCCTGCGGATTCGAGGCTTAGCGCCTGGGGTCTCTGCCAGAGGGCAACCCATTGTTTTCCGTCGCAGCACGGAGAGAAGCCGAAGACGAGACGCAGACTAGCTCGAAGGCACCTATGGACGGGGGTTTCGTTCCAGAGGGAGTGAAGCCCGAGGTGCGTTTGATGGCTTGAGGTGAGTCCAAAGTATTGAGTTTGCCGAGGGGCGGTACCGAAGAGACGGTGCCGCCCCTCGCGTTGTGCCGGGGCTCTACGCTAATAGCCGAGTTCCTCCCCGACGATCACCACGCGGATGCGCCCTGCGTGCCGGGAATGGCGCGTCACGACGAGGTTGCAGCACATGCACTTCGGCGCATGGCACAGCGAGCAGGCGCCCGTGAGCTCGCAGGGGGTTTCGGTGTGCAGGCGCTCGGCGTTGAGCGGGCACGTCACGGTGCGGATGCGCTTGAAGCCCGCCTCCACGTCCGCCACGATCTTGTTCACGCCCGCGAGCACTACCACGTGCGCGGGGCCGTGGAGCAACAGCGCGAGGCGGTCGCTGTTGCCGTCGATGTTCACGAGCTCACCGTCCAGGGTGAGGGCGTTCGCGCTCATGAAGAACCAGTCCGCGCTCGCGCGGTCGCGCCACATCTCGCGCTGCTCCTCGGGGGCCGTCGCGCTCGCGCGGTCGAGCATGCGGTAGCAGCCGGCATCCTCGAGCGCGGGCTTCATCCCGCTCTCCTTGAACGTCTCGCTGCCGCCCCAGGTCACGGATTCGCCCGCGGCCATCCACGAGCGCACGAGCTCGACCGCCTCCGCGCTCGTGGCGCAATAGTAGCCGTCCATCCCGTGCCGCGCGAGGTTCTTGATGATGTGCTCCGCCGTCTTCTGCCGTGAGGCGAGGACGCTCTCCGTCCGCTCTGCCATAGCGCTCCCTTCGTCGCTGCACCCGCCCGCGCCCGTCGCGTCCGGCCCCGCATCTGGTTTTCCCAAGGGGCGTCCGCGGCCGCCGGCGCGCGCGTGGTACCCTAACACCCGGTATGAGATTACCACGCGAGGAACGGATGCCTATGGATCAGTCCCTGTTCACCTATGACATCATCGCCGAGGACCCGCGCACGCACGCACGCGCGGGCGTGTTGCATACGCCGCATGGCGACATCGAGACCCCCATCTTCATGCCCGTGGGCACGCGCGCCACGGTGAAGGGCATCCCGTGGGAGACGGTGCGCGACCTGGGCGCGCAGATCGTGCTCTCGAACACCTACCACCTCGCCATGCGTCCCGGCGCGGACCTCATCGCCGAGCTGGGCGGCCTGCACGAGTTCATGAACTGGCACGGCCCCATCCTCACGGATTCCGGCGGCTTCCAGGTGTTCAGCCATTCGGACGCCGTGAAGCTCACGAACGAGGGCGTGCGCTTCATCGCCACGGACTACGACGGCAGCCATGTGTTCTGGACGCCCGAGGACAACATGGCCATCGCGCAGAAGCTCGGCAGCGACATCTGCATGCAGCTCGACCAGTGCATCGGCTACCCCGTGGAGCGGCGCGACGTCGAGCGCTCGACCGACCTCTCGAGCCGCTGGGCGGAGCGCTGCTACAAGGCACATACCCGCCCTGACCAGGCGCTCTTCGGCATCGTGCAGGGCGGCATGCATATGGACCTGCGCATAAAGAGCCTGCAGCGCCTCGAGGACATGGGCGATTTCCCCGGGTACGGTATCGGCGGCTACTCGGTGGGCGAGAGCCACGAGGTCATGTTCGAGACGCTCGAGCCGCTCGCGGCCGAGTACATGCCGCGCACCAAGCCGCGCTACCTCATGGGCGTGGGCAACCCCACCACGCTCGTGCGCGGCGTGGCCTGCGGCATCGACATGTTCGACTGCGTGCTGCCCACGCGCACCGGACGCATGGGCACCGCGTTCTCGAGCGAGGGGCGCCTGAACTTCCGCAACGCCCGCTTCGCGCGCGACCCGCGGCCCGTCGACGAGCACTGCACCTGCCCGGTGTGCACGGGCGGCTACACCCGCGCGCACATCCGGCACATGGTGGCGCAGAAGGAGATGCTCGGCGGCATCCTGCTCTCGATGCACAACATCTACTACCTGCTCGACCTCATGCGCCGCGCGCGCCAGGCCATCATCGAGGGGCGCTACGAGGCGTTCGTGCGCGACTGGATGGACTCGCCCGCGGCGGCGGACTACTAGGAGCTTCCCGCGCCCCGTGCGCGAAGAAGGAGGACGGCGATGAGCGACGATACCGTGCGCGGGCACTGCCCGGTCGATGGCATCCCCGACGACGAGCGGGGCTACGAGGGCGGGCGCGCGCACCAGCGCGGCCCCGTGATCATGCGCGGGTCCATGATGCCGAGCGACACCGTGATGGGCAACCTCCTCGCGCCCGAGGCGTCCACCGACTGGCTGCACATGGACCCCTGGCGCGTCCTACGCATCCAGGCGGAGTTCGTGGACGGCTTCGGGGCGCTCGCCGAGGTGGGGCCGGCGGTCGTGGTGTTCGGCTCGGCGCGCACCCCGCGCGAAGACGCGCGCTACGCCCAGGCGCGCGAGGTGGGGCGCCGCCTGGCGCAGGCGGGCGTGGCGACCATCACGGGCGGTGGTCCGGGCATCATGGAGGCGGCGAACCGCGGCGCGGCGGAATGCGGCGGCACCTCGGTGGGGCTCGGGATCGAGCTCCCGTACGAGGACGGGCTCAACAGGTGGGTCAACCTGGGGATGTCATTTCGGTACTTCTTCGTGCGCAAGACGATGTTCGTGAAGTACTCCCAGGGCGCCATCGTGTTCCCCGGCGGCTTCGGCACGCTCGACGAGCTGTTCGAGCTGCTCACGCTCGTGCAGACGCACAAGGTCACGCGCACGCCGGTCGTGCTCATGGACCGCGCGTACTGGAGCGGGCTCTTCACGTGGATCGAGGGGACGCTGCGCGCGGAGAACATGATCTCCGAGCTCGACCCCGAGCTCGTCCATATCACCGACGACGTGTCCGAGGCGGTTGCCATCGCGACGAGCGCCATCGGGGCGTAGGCGGCGCTACCCGGGGCGCGTCGGCACCCGGTTGCGCGCTCGCGATCCCGTGCGCTCAAGGCCGTGCGCCGCGCGCGGTTTGCGGGTATCCTTAAAGGGTGTTTGGCCGGCTTCAGACGCTGAAGGTGATGACATGGAGCGCAGGAACGATCGCCGCGCGCGCGGCGGGCAGGGAAACGGCGGAAACCGCGGGGGCGGTCGCGAGAACCCGCGGCGCGAGGCGCGGCGAGTGGCTGCTGAGCAGCATACGGACGAGGTCGCCACGCGGCTCGCGAAGGATATCGCCCGCTCGCTCGAGGGCGTGGTGCGCTACGAGGGCGCGCCGAAGACCGAGGTCGCCGAGGCCTGCGTCCCTGCGGTGACGGTCGAGGCGACCGACGCCGTCGCGGCCATCCTCGAGCACGGCCGCGGGTACGCCCAGTTCTGCGATCTCGCCGTGCTCGACTTCGCCTCGTTCGTGAACCCGGGCGGCGGCTACATCCGCGGCGGGCTCGCGCAGGAAGAGGCGCTCTGCACCGAGTCGTACCTGTACAACGTCCTCAACGAGCAGCGCGATTGGTACGGGGAGAACCGCCGTCGCAACATCAACTGCGAGCTGTACCGCGACCGTGCGCTCATGGTGCCCGCCGTGCGCTTTGAGCGCGGCAAGATGCACGCGTACGCGGACGTCATCGTGGCGGCGGCGCCCAATGCCCAGCGTGCCCGCGCGGACTACCATGTGGCCGAGGACACGCTCGCGGCCGCCATGCGCGACCGCATCCGCTTCGTCCTCTCGATCATCGACGCGCTCGGTAGGGAGAAGGCCGTGCTCGGCGCGTACGGCTGCGGCGTCTTCGGCTGGGATGCCGAGCAGGTCGCCGAGCTCTTCCGCGAGGAGCTCGCGAGCGGCGTCCACGGCGTGAAGGAGGTCGTGTTCGCTATTCCGCGCACGCGCTACGACGACAACCTCGCGAAGTTCGAGCACGCGTTTAGCGCGTTCCCCGAGGCGCCCGCCACGTCCTATGCCGAGGCCGCGCGCGAGGCCGCGGCTCGTGCTGCCGCCGAGGAGTCGGCGCGCGAGGCGCAGGCGGACGACGACGAGGACGAGGACGACTGGCGCAAGTACCTGTAAGCGCACCCGCCTGGGACGGGCGGCGCTTGCCACCGAGTCATGGGTCTTGGCCGTCGCGCTCGCAACCGGCATGAAAAAGCGACCGGAGCGGGATGACGGGCATCTCGCTCCGGTCGCTTCGGTTACGCGGGTTTGGTGACGGGCACGCGCCGCGCGGGCTGGATCAGCGCTCGATGCGCTTGATCATCACGCCCTCGACGATGAGGGTCGCGCCCGCCACGATGAGGTAGGCGGCGATGAGGTAGGTGAGCACCACGCCCGTGAAGAGCGGCGTGAACGCGAGGATGACGCCGAGGATGATGTTCACGATGCCCATGACCGTGCCGGCGGACGACCCCTCAAGCTCGTAGTAGCGCATGCTGTGCGCGAAGGAGAGGCGCTCGATGCCGGTCATGATGAGCAGGAAGGCCAGCAAGAGGCCGAGCGTGGTGGCGGTGAACACCGTCGGCAGCGCCAGGAACAGCACGCCGAGCAGGGCGTTCAGGATGCCTGCCGCGAGCGTGGCGCCGTCGCGGAAGAACGCGGGCGTCTGAACGTAGCCGATGATGTCGGATACGCCGCGGATGATGAGCACGGCGGCGATGAAGCCCTGGATGAAGGCATACATGCCCAGCGGCGCGGCGGCGCTCGCGATGCCCAAGATGACGAGCAGGACGCCCAAGACGATCATCCAGATCTTCGCGCTGCCGATCCTGCGATTCCATAGGTTTACATATTCGTTCACGTAATCGTGATCCGGATCGAAGTGCTGCATGACTCCTCCTAACGAAAAAGCCTCCCATCCGTGAGTCGGTCGGGAGGCACGTTGTTACTACTCTTCTACCCGGATTACCGGCCGATAATCAAGAATGCTGTTCGTTTAGTCGCAAATAGCGATATGAGCATGCATACTGCCACATTTCACCGCGGCGTGCTGGCCGCGTGCTGGCCGCCTGCCGATCGGCGGTAGAATGGGGCGACGGGCCGGGAAGGGAGCTTCGCGATGCATATCTATATCAACCGCTTGAGCGCGCGCGAGCGCTCGCAGCTCCTCGAGCGCCGCTTCACGCACGAAGAGCTCGCCGAGCTCCATGCGGCGCTGCTGCGCGGTCAGCGAGCGCGCCGTCGCACCCTGCGCATCCTCGCCGTCGCGGTGCCCCTCGGGTGCCTGGCGCTCATCGGGCTCATGGTCTCGCGGGCAGGCTTGACGCCAGCCGTCCTCATCGCCGGCGTCGCCGTGCTCCTCATGGTCGCGCTCGCGCTCGCGGCGGCGTGGTTCGCGGCCATCGGTCTCTACGCGCGCCAGTTCAACGATGCGATCGACGAGGGATATCCCGAGCTCCTGGGCCGTCTGCACCTCTGATGATAAAATGGTGTCAGTCACCTTTTTATCATCAGATCTGCCACATGTGATCGACCGGGCCGGAGCCGTGCCCGAGGTCGAGCCCCGCGGCGAGTGCGCCGGTGAGGTATTCCTTCGCCTGGTTGATGGCATCGGGGAGCGTCCTGCCCTGGGCGAGGCCGCAGGCGATGGCCGAGGACAGCGTGCAGCCCGTGCCGTGGGTGTTTTCCGTCTCGACGCGCGTGTGGCGGAACCACGTGATGCGCGGCTCGTCGTCGGCGTTCGCCACGGGCTCTGCCAGCACGTCGTTGGCGTCGTTGACGTTGTGGCCGCCCTTCACGAGGGCGGCGCAGCCGAAGCGGCGGACGAGGTCTTGGGCGATGAGCGCCTGGTGGCGGCTCGATTCGATGGCGCGCCCGGCGAGCGCCTCCGCCTCCATGATGTTCGGCGTGATGACGGTGGCGATGGGCAACAGGCGCGCGGTGAGCGCCTCGATTGCG
Organism: Enorma timonensis; assembly: GCF_000321165.1. Taxonomy (NCBI): domain Bacteria; kingdom Bacillati; phylum Actinomycetota; class Coriobacteriia; order Coriobacteriales; family Coriobacteriaceae; genus Enorma; species Enorma timonensis. The sequence goes on along the minus strand of NZ_CAPF01000032.1, from coordinate 63,831 downwards.
CCCTCGTCGATGAGGCGCGCGCCGGACGTCGCGACCATCACGGGGTCGACGATGATGTTCCGCGCACCCCAGTGCTCGAGACGCTCGGCGATGGTCTCGATGATGGCGGCGGAGGACACCATGCCGATCTTCACCGCCGCCGGCGGGATGTCCTCGAACACGGCGTCGATCTCCTGGGCGACGAACTCCGGCGTGGCCTCGAGCACCGCGCGCACACCCGTCGTGTTCTGCGCGGTGAGCGCCGTGATGGCGGTCTCGGCGAAGAGGTGGTGCGCCGCGATGGTCTTGATGTCCGCCTGGATGCCCGCGCCGCCGCTCGAGTCCGACCCAGCGATAGACAGCACGGCGGGGATGGTCTTTACCTGCATAAACAATAACCTCGCTTCCAAAGCGTGGGGATGATCTGCCGCCCCGCCCCCTCACCGTATCATCCCGTGCTCAAACAGCGCTGCGCGAACTGCGCGCGGAACGATACGGTGAGGGGGCGGGGCGACATCACCTGCTCTCGTACCCATTTCAAGCAGGTTGACCATCCAAAACAAAGAATGGTTGCAACCCTTCCATCTCTCCGCACCTTGGGTGATCGGTGGGAGCGGCACCGCGCTCGACCTGGCCGCGGAGAGGGGTGATGCTGTGGGGGTCGGGTCGGCCATACCGTCCCGCGCGCAGTTCGCGAAGCGCTGTCTGAGCACGGGATGGTATGGCCGACCCGGCCCGCGTCAGGCGCCTATTACTCCGCGTCCAGGTCGATCGTGGTGCCCTCGAACACCTTGTTCACCGTGCGCACCGCGCACATCTTGCCGCACATGGTGCACGTGCCCTCGGTGGATGCGGGCGACGCCTCGTAGCGGGCGCGGGCGGTGTCGGCGTCGAGCGCGTAGTTCCACATCTCGTCCCACGCGAGGCGGCGGCGCGCGTCGCCCATGCGGTCGTCCACGTCGCGCGCGTGCGGCACGCCCTTGGCGATGTCGGCCGCGTGCGCGGCGATCTTCGTGGCGATGAGGCCCTCGCGCACGTCGTCGGCGTCGGGCAGGCAGAGGTGCTCGGCCGGCGTCACGTAGCACAGGAAGTCCGCGCCGGCGCTCGCGGAGATGGCGCCCCCGATGGCCGCGGTGATGTGGTCGTAGCCCACGCCGATGTCCGTGACGAGGGGCCCGAGCACGTAGTAGGGCGCGCCATGGCACAGGCGCTTCTCGAGCTCCACGTTGGCGGCGATCTCGTTGATGGCCATGTGGCCGGGGCCTTCGATCATCACCTGCACGCCGGCGTCCCAGGCGCGCTTCGCGAGCTTGCCGAGCTCGATCATCTCAGCGGTCTCGACGGCGTCGTTCGCGTCGAAGAGGCAGCCCGGGCGGCACGAATCGCCGAGCGAGATCGTCACGTCGTACTCGTGGCAGATCTTCAGGATCTCGTCGTAGTACTCGTAGAAGGGGTTCTCGTTGCCCGTGACCTCCATCCAGCCGAAGAGGAGCGACCCGCCGCGGCTCACGATGTTCATGAGGCGGCCGGTCTCCTTGAAGGTCTTGACGACGCTCTTGTTGATGCCACAATGGATGGTGAGGAAGTCCACGCCGTCCTCTGCGTGGGCGCGCGTGACCTCCAGCAGGTCGTCGACGGTGAGCTTCACGAGGGGCTTCTCCATGTAGCCGATCGCGTCGTACATGGGCACGGTGCCCACCATGAGCGGGGTCTTCTTCACGAGCTCCTGGCGGAAGAAGCGCGTCTTGCCGGAGTTCGAGAGATCCATGATGGCGTCGGCGCCCAGGCGCTCGGCCGTGGCGACCTTTTCCCATTCCACGTCGGCGTCCGCGACGTCGCCTGAGATTCCCAGGTTCACGTTGACCTTCGTGGAGAGGCCCGCGCCCACGCCCGCGGGCTTGAGGCCGGCCGCGAGGTGCCGTACGTTGGCCGGGATGGCGATGCGCCCGGCGGCGACGCCCGCGCGGATGAACTCCGAGTCGCGGTGCTCGCGCTCGGCGACGGCGCGCATGGCCGGCGTGATGACGCCCGCGCGCGCGAAGTCGATCTGCGTGACGTACGGGCTGCCGTCCGGGCGGGTGGGGGTGCCGGCGGCCTGTGCGGTCGCGGTGTCGGCGTTGTTTGTGGCTGGGTTCTGCGGTGCATCCATGATGCGGCTCCCTTCGTTGGCATTACCCATGTCAGGTTCTGCGGGTCGGGGCGGGCACGCCCCCTCTCAGCCTGCCGTTTCCCGCAAGCTCCCCGATATGTCCCCGCTCACGGGGCGATGCGCCGCGCAAGCGTTGGCGACATTATACGCGGGTTGGGGGAGGCGCCAACCTCCGCACCTACCGATAAACCGAATAATTCAACCGTTTAGACAAAATCTTGAATTATTTGACTTATTGGCAGGAAACTATGGCATGATAGCGACGAAGGCCTTCGCATCAACAGTCCTGATAGATCGAGAGGTGGGTTGATGATCGTCCATTATCGCATTGACAGCAGGGTCGTGCATGGTCAGACGACCACGAGAATCACCAAGGAGCATCCGGTCGATGGCGTGATTATCGTCGACGATGAGATCGCCGGCGATGCATTCATGCAGACGGTATTCAAAAGTGCGCTCGGCTCGACGCGTCTGCTCGCGTTTACGGAAGAGCGGGCGCTGGTGAAGCTTCCCGAAGCCGAGCAGTCGAAGAAGCGCTATCTCGTCGTGTTCAAGACCACGCGTGCTGCACGCGATCTCGTTGAGCATGGCTATGCGTTCAGCGGTGTGCTCAACGTGGGACCACAACCCAACGTTTCCGGGGCGACGCTCATAGAGAAGATGCTGTATCTCACGCCCGAGCAGATCGAGGACTTGAATGTTCTCGAATCGCACGGAACCGATCTCATCATCAACCCGGCATTTACCACGCCGAATCTCACGTGGGCAAATGCCAAGTCGAAAGCGGGTGTGCATTCATGACATACTTCATCCAGGTATTACTCGTCGCGATTCTGTATTACCTGACCGATACGTTCGCTTCGTTTGGCGGCATGGTGTTTGGCCGCTATACCTGCCAGCGTCCCTTGGTGGGCGGCCTGCTCGTCGGACTGATTTTCGGTGATCTTCAAAAGGGCCTCGAGCTGGGGATTGCATTCCAGCTTGCATACATGGGCGCGTTTGCCGTGGGCGGTGCCGTGACCATCGACGTCGGCGTTGCGTCGTACCCGATCATGGCGCTCTCCATCATCAACGGCCTTGATACCGGTACTGCGCTCGCGCTTGCCGCGCCTGTCTCGGTGCTCACCGCGAACCTCGTGCATGTGATGCGCGCGTTCAACACGTTCTGCACCAGCATCGTGCACAAAGGGATTGAACATACCAACTATCGAACCATCTTCATGGGCAACGTGGTCCTTCCCCAGCTGTTCCTTATCGCGAAGAACTTCTTCGTTGTGTTCATCCTTCTCTATCTGGGCGCCGATGCCGTCGATGGGCTCTTGGCCGTCATTCCTGAGAACGTGCTCCACGCCCTTGGCCTGCTGGGAAACACGCTTCCCGCTGTCGGTATGGCGATGCTGCTCAAGTTCAACATCTCCGGCAACTGGATGTTCATCTTCTTCGTGCTCGGTTTCATGATGATGTCCGTCATGGGCATGAGCTTCATTGCGATCGGTATCGTTGCCGCTGCGATCGCGTTCTTCTACTACCTCATTGAAAAGAACGATCAACCCCAGGTCGCGGGCGCTTCTGCGGCTGCTGACGATGATGAGGAGCTGTAACATGAGCGATCAGATCATCCAGGAGACGACCCCTAAGCACGCAGAGCCGCTTTCGAAGAAGGAGCTCAACGCGCTGTTCTGGCGTTATCAGCTGCAGTACCTGTACTGCTGCAACCTTGAGAACTGGCATGGCAATTGCTATGCGTACGACATGATTCCCCTGTACAAGAAATACTATGACGCTGAGGGTCAGAAGCAGGGCATGCTTCGCATGATCGACTTCATCAACACGGAGCAGACCACGGCGAGCGTGCTGTGGGGCATCCTCGTGGGCATGGAGGAGCAGAAGGCGCTCGGTGCGGATGTGGGCGACGACATGATTCGTACGGTGAAGTCCTCGCTCATGGGGCCGCTTGCCGGCATCGGTGACAGCCTCATCCAGGCGACGGTGCTTCCGCTGCTTACCACCATCGCCATCTCGCTCACGGGAACCGGCCCGTATAGCCCGCTCGGCGTGATCGCGTTTATCGTGGCGACGCCCATCTTGCTGTGGGTCTATGCGCGCTTCCTGTTCAACAAGGGCTATGAGCTTGGCAAGGACGCCATCACCATGCTCATGGGTTCGGCAATTGAGAAGATCAAAGTCGCGGTGCAGCTTTTCGGTATCGTGATCATCGGCGCGCTCTCGGCGAGCTACGTGAAGCTCACTACGCCGCTTTCGTTCGCCGCTTCCGCCGATGCCGATCCTGTCGTGCTGCAAGAGGTCATCGACGGCGTGTTCCCTAACATCCTGAGCTTGCTGCTCGTCGTGGGCTGCTGGTACCTGGTCTCCAAGAAGGGCGTATCGGTTACCAAGATGATCTTCGGTCTCATGGCCGCCGTCCTCGTGCTCGGCCTCGTGGGAATTCTGTAGGGGAGACCCATGAAGCGGATATACCATATCGAGCCCATTTATAAATCGTTTGTTTGGGCAGGGCAGAAGCTTATAGACCGTTTCGGCATCGATACCGACCTGCCCAATGTGGGGACCATCTATTGCGTCATCGCGCTGCCCGGCGAGCTGGATAACATCGTGCGCGAGACCGGCGAGCCCCTCTCGGCGTTCTATGCGTCGCATCGTGAGCTTTTCGCCTGCCCTGACGAGGTTTTCCCCGTGCGCATGACCATCACCTGCAACGAGGGCTTCCAGTCCTATCAGCTCCACCCTGACGATGCCTATGCGCTTGCGCACGAAGGATGTCGTGGAAAGGTGTCGGGCGCGGTGACGCTTGATGACGAGGGGCATGTCGGTACCTGGCTTTTCGGCCATAAGGTCGCTTCGCTCGAGGAGTTCAAGGACTGTGTGGAGCGGCGCGACTGGAATCGTCTGTTCGACACCCTTAAGGTGCACGACGGTGATTTCGTCCACACGCCGGCGGGTGTCATCCATGGCGGGAACGGTGCAGGCGCGGTCTCGGCGACGTTCGGGACGAACGGCGACATCACGTATCGGTTCTTCGACAATGACCGCAACGATCCCGCTCGCCCGCTCGCCCTTGATGACGTCTATGCCTGCGTGCACTTTCCGGAGGTTCCGTTTCGCGCGGAGCCACCGCATCCGGTGCAGGTACCGGGCATGAAGCTCATCACCTACCACGATGTGGACGGCGAGTACGTCGCCCTGCGCATGAAGGTTGAAGGGGAAACGTCGTTTGGATACGACTCGTTTCTGTTCATCACCTGCGTGGCGGGCGCGGGCAGCGTCGGCGGCACGTCGATCGGCATGGGGGAGACGCTGCTCGTCCCAGCAGGCTTCGGCCCGTTCGAGCTGCAGGGTGACATGGACTGCATCGCGATCTCCTACCATGCGAAGGAGGCGTGACCCATGGAGCCGGAACGCGTGGTGATCGTGGGCGCGGGCCAGACCGGACGCGGCATGTTCGGTGCCCTCTTCTATAAGGAGGGCTGCTACGAGCTGACCTTTGCCGACACCGACGCGGCGCTCGTGCGCGGCCTGCGCGAGCAGGGGTATTACACGGTTGAGGAGAAGGATTTGCTTACGGGCTCCGTCGAGCACGTGCGCGTAGACGGATTCTCGTGCGTGGACGTGGCTGATCGCGACGCCTACCTTGATGCGCTGGCTCGGGCGACGTACATTGCGGTTGCGGTGTTTCCCAAATCGTTCGATGACGTTGCCTGCGATCTTGCCGAAATGGTGCGCGTCCGGAAGGCGCGCGGTGTGGAGGACGTGGTAGCCGTCATACTGGGCGGGAACTTCGTGGGGCTCCACGAGTATTTCCAACGCGCTATCGAGGCGCAGCTCAACGAGGACGAGCGTGCGTACGCCCGCACGTATGTGGCGCTTGCCACCTCGAAAGCGAATCGGAAGGTGGTTCATGCGGGCGCGGGGGCGGAGCGGTTCGCGCTCACCGGCGACAACAAGTCCGTGCTACCCGTGGAGGATTGCCTGCCCTTTAAGGTGGGGCATCGCCTTCCCTCGTTCTTCCACATCGATCCGGATGTCGAGCTCAGCATGATCGAGAAGATCTGGAGTGAGAACCTCATCCATTGCTCGCTGGGATTCATGGGCGCGTTCGCCGGATACACGACGGTCAACGAGGCGATCGAGGACGCGCGTATCGGCGCCCTTGCGCTCTATGCGTGGTTTGAAGGCAGGCGCGCGCTTGAAGCGGCGTACGGTATTCCCGTGCCGGACGAGGCCGCCATCAGAACCATGATGGAGAAATTCGACACGCCCTATTTCCACGACCGTATCGCACGAATCGTTCGACAGCCGATTCGTAAGCTCAAGAAAGGCGATCGGTTCCTGGGGCCGGCCTTGCTTTGCATTGAGCAAGGAATCACCCCGTATTTCATCTTGCGTGCAGCGGCACATGGCTTCTGCTACGAAGACGACGCTGAGCCGCAATCGGTGGAGATAGCGCGCCTGATACGCGAACTCGGTATTGACGCGGCGGTGCGCGCGGTGACCGAACTCGACCCGTGCGAGCCCCGCGAGCGCTTGGCGCTCGAGATGCTCGCGGACGCGGCGCGTGAGGTTTCGTGTCCGCGCCGGGTGCCCGAGGTGTTTTCTCGGGTGCTGGGATAGGATGCCGCGAAGGCGCCCCGCGCGTAGCGTGCACGGGGCGCTTCCGCATCCGGTAGAACGTTATTCATCTGCACCAGCCGATTGTTTTTCGTGCACGGAGCCCGATTCAGATATAGTGGAGCCATCACGTTCCCACCCCTCAGCGAGGCACACGATGTTCTCAACCAAAGTAAACAGTCTCTACACCAAGCTCACGATGACCGAGAAGAAGATCGCGGACTACCTCATCATCAACGGTGCTGATGTGGGCGGAATGACCTCATATGATCTCGCGGAGCGCTTGGGAATCGGGCAGGCGACCGTAGTCCGCTTCTCAAAGAAGCTCGGGTATCGCATGTTTGGCGAGATGATCGATGACGCGAAGAATTCGGTGGGGGAGTCTACCTCGGAAATCATCGAATCGGATACGCCTTCTGACATCTTGGATAAGCTGGAAAAGCGCACGTGCGACATCATCCAGTCCATTCGCCAGAGCAATGATGCGGAGTGTTTCGCGCGTGCTGCCAAGTTGATCGACGGCGCGCGCAACATCGTTTGCTACGGATATACGACGAGCAATCTTTTCGCGTCGTACCTTTGCGAGCTGCTTATCGAGATCGGCAAGGGAGCATTGTGCGAAAGCAATGCCATTCTTACCAAGCGACGCGTGTTCCAGCTCGATTCCGAACGAGACGTGGTCATCATCGTGTCGAAGTCCGGCGAGAAGTCGGAATCGGTCGGCATCGCGGAATATGCGAAGAGTCGCGGGATTCCCGTTATCGCGATATCGAATGCTGGGAAGAGCCCACTCGTCGAGATTGCGGATGTGCACATCAAGGTGCTCGAAATCAGCGATCGCTCTGTTCCATCCGCTTCGATGGGGACGGATGCCGGGGTCATCTATGCGGCCGAGGTGCTCGCTGCATGCGTGTTCCAGTGCAACCAGAAGGTGTATCGTCGGCAGTATGGCAACAACATCGTCGCCGCATTCTCGGAGCGAAAATAGGGTTTGGACAAGGCTGGATGGCGCAGGGCGGGCTTCTGTTTTGCTGAAGCCGGCTACTTGGGTTGCCCCTGTAGTTGGGCTTGATCGTGACGCAATAAGAGAGGTTCCGATCCCGTGCAGGGACGCGGTCTTTCCTATATGTCCTTTCGAGGTTTGGGGCATTGGCATTCTGGCTGGTAATCAAACGGGATGTCCATCTCTTCCTCCTATGGTTGGGGCGGCGGGACTCGAACCCGCACGGGTCCCCCACGTGCTTCTGGGCACGCGCGTCTGCCGTTTCCGCCACACCCCGTTGAGGTATAATCAGATTGGATAGGCGCACACCCCCCCGGTTAAGAACCGAGGCAGAGTAGCGCCTTTCCGCTTATCTAAGATGAATGAGATCCCCGCCAGGGCGGATGATGATCACCTCATCAAGCGTTCCGTCGTCAACGAATCTCTGAGATGTCTCTCTCACGTAATGTTTTGGAGTAGTGGCATTCTGACTGGTAAGCAAACCAGATGGAAGGGTTGCAATAGGGGATAAGAAATACGACGATGACGGCGAAAGGGTGACGTTCCACCCGCAGGAGCAGGAGGGGCAGGCATGAGGTACGCATATGACCGCGCAAGTGGCCGCGTGTTCGGCAAGCCTGATCCCGACAAGGCGGCGATCGCTCGCTTCTTCGAAGCCTCAGAGTTTGATATCTTCGCCGCCGGGTACGTCATCGACAAGGTGACGGGCGAGTGGACCGACATACCGCTCGCGGCGACGGGGCGCGACGGCTTCTGCTGGGATAGCGATGACGCGTACCATTTCGAGAAGTACGACATGGAACTGACGCCAGAGTTCCGCGCCTATGCCCTGGCGCACGCGCCCGGGGAGTAGGGCGGCCCGACAACTCGATTCAACGGGAGCCCCCGCGAGGGGGCTTCTTTCATGCCGCGTGACACCGGGCATAGCATCCCGTCAGGCAGGGGAGCCGCCGAGGCTCCCGTATAGGCATGCCGCAGCCGATGCGGCGGCGCGATGGCGGAATGAACCGCCGTTTTGTAGCGCTGGCATTCTGGCTGGTAATCAAGCAACTCCCCAGGCGCTTCTCATAGACAAGCGCGGTATGGATGGGCGCATCGCGAGATAAAAAACGGTTCCAGAACCAAGCCGAGCTCGGAGCGGAACCGAAAAGCAAATCTATTATACCGTTTTGATCAATGGCATTCTGGCGGGCAATCAAACCAGCATCTGGCGTTGATAGGCTGCGTCGAGAGGAAGAGGAGTCGTTCTGTCGCGCAACCATCCCAACGGCACGCCGCCATCATGGATTGACATAAAGACGGTGGCCGGGAACGGTTGGATCAGGGAGTCGGTAATTACGTGCCGCGACGGTACGCAATGGGAGATTGCACGCGAAACCCCCGAGGTAATCGAGGTATTAGAATAATATTGTGATATAACCAGGGCAGATAACCCCGATATATCGAACCGGCGCATCATCGAAGACGCCACCCTTCGGATGGTCGTTGAGGAGAATGAGGAGCGAAGATGGTTCAGGATGAGGAAGGCGAGGTCATCTTAGAAGACCATGAGTTCGGCCTTCTGATCGATGACGATGACACCGCGTCGTATGACCCGTATTCCGACACCTCGGACTGGCCTGAATGGATTCGGCGATCTTATGCGAAGGTATCGAAAGAGGTGAGGGCGGAGCACACAGAGCTCTTCAAGAGTAGGGCTTAGCTTGGCAGGAGCCTCCTCGCAGGGGCTCTGCTGCGCTTTCGTCGTGGCGGCCTTTACCACCAGATTGCATACCCGGACTCCTCGAAGCGCCCGGATTCGTTGAACTCGCGGAGTTTCGAGAACATGTGGCCGGCGTAGACGTGGTTGAAGTCAGCGCTCGACTCCTCAACCACGGACACCTCGCCCGATTCACGGTCGATCATCGCCTTGCCGGGCACCGAGGCATCGTTCTCGGGCAGAAACGTGTACACCGCCGTGCGGTCGTCGATGCTGTCGAGCGAGAACCGTATCATTTCCCTAACCGTCCCTAGATTTGAGCCATCCGAGTGGCTGGTTGGTACAATCGTATTCCATCCCACAGGCGACACACGCCATGGACGGGCTTTTGGAGGCGATTCCGAATGGCGCAGCATAGCTGGGAAGAGACCGAGGAGATAGAGGCCCGCTACCACGAGGTCTTCGGCCTCGACGCAAGGACTCCGATCCTGCCCTTCATGTGGCCGTCCGTGGAGTTCCTCGAGACGTGGGACAAGGGGCAGGCGATGCTCGACTGCATCGAGTGCGGCGAGACGTGGGACGACGAGGCGGACTACAGCCCCTGGAAGGGCGTTATTCCCGAGATGGAGCGGCTCGCGGAAGAAGGGGTCGTGTTCTAGATGACGGCCATTGATGTGCACGAGAAGAGTCGCCTGCTCGGAATCGACTACGACGATTACACCGAGGCCGTCAAATTGACGGGCAGCATGATCTTCGATGCGATCGATTCCGGGACATATGGGGTCGATGCGTATATCGACATGGTCAAGTCCCTCCCGCCGAAGCCCATGGTCGCGCTTATACGTTACGACGGGCTCTATAAGCAGTACTCGAGGGTCTTCGACTTCGACGGACCCATCCCCGGCGTCGAGGCGGCCTACCCCTACGCCGGCAGGGATGACGAGTAGCAGCCCACTGGTTTTGGAGCAGTGGCGTTCAGACTGGTAGTCAAACGGGGGCGCGAGTTGAGCATTTGGAGCGATTTTTGGGCCGAATGGAGAACAGAGTTCACCGTCGAGGACGATTCAATGCTTCTTTCCAGAATGCTTGAAGCACTTCCGGCGGACGAGCTCCAGCTGTTCGAGAGCGAATGCGATGTCGCGGACTCGCTCCGCGCCGAGCATGGCCTGCAACCCGATTTCGACCAGATCTGCGAGCGCGCCATCATGGAGCGCTTCGCCGACGAGGAGGCCGAGCGCGCCGCGAAGGGCGTCATCGACGCGGTGAAGCCCTAGGGGTTTTGGAGCAGCGGTATTCTGACTGGTAATCAAACGCCTCGGTCATATACTGCGCCATAGACAAGCGCCTGAGCGGGCGGGAAGAGCGGCGAGCGGAAGCGAAGCGTGACGGCGAACACTTCCGCAAGCCCGGAAAATAAGGAGGTGAAGGGGCGGCGGCAACCGCCCCACCGCCTCACCCGCATGGTACCACGAAGGAGGACATATGGGCGAGTTCGTGCTCGACGTGCTCAGGGCTTTCGCCGTGACGTTCGGCGTGGGGGTCGCGTACCTCCTGATCAAGAACCGGAGGCGGTAGCCATGCCGTACACCGAGGCTCAGAAGCGCGCCACGGTGAAGTACCTGAAGAACAACGTGCGGCGCGCGGTGGTGGCGTTCTACCCCGCCGAGGACGAGCGGTGGGAATGGCTGGACTCCCAGCCGAACAAGGCGGGCTACATCAAGCGGCTGATTCGCGAGGACATGGAGCGAAGCCGCGGAGAGGTTTTGGCGTAGCGGCATTCTGGCTGGTAATCAAACGAAAGGCAGCCATAGTCGACGTTCGGAGAGGGAGATCGCGGGCAATCGTAGAGCGGGATGCGGTCGTGGTCGTGAACCCGGAGAGAGATAGAACCATAACGGCATGTCGGGCAGGGAGGCGGGAGAGGAGAAGGTATGGCACTGACCAAGGGGCAGAGTGATTTGCTGAATCGGTTCGACCTCACGACAGACTTGAGTTTGGCGAAAGTTCGTCTCGCTGTTCACGCTTCCTCGATGCTCGCGATCTCATTCATCTCGATGCATGTGATCGGGTGCTTCCAGCCGGTGATGTCGATGCTCTCCGGCTCGTCGGGGTCGTCCGCCTCGGTGGTCTTGCCGTAGAACCTGCCGCGCACGATCTCCCCATCGGTGCAGGTTATCTTGACCTCCTTGCCGAATAGGTGCTCTATGTCGGCTACCCTAAGCATCTTCCATCTCCTCATATACCTCGAACGGCACGATGTGCGTTCCGCGCTTCGAGTAGTGGATCTTGAATCCCCTGATCAAGGCTTCGTATCTGTCCTTGTTGACAATATACCCGACAGTCCAATCTGCGCCACGTGCGCCTGCCCGTTCAAAGAGCCGACGCGGCGTGCCCTTTCCGGTATAGCGCCTTCTGAATCCATCCTCCTCATCCCCGCTGACGACCAGATGGCTCGGCGCGGGGAAGGACGAACCCTTCGCGCGCATCGACGATGCCTTTTCACCGCACCCCTTCGAGCCCTTGACGTGCCTGTGCTGTGCAGTCCGGTTCAACGTGTTCGGCAGGTCGCTTGCCGCGCGCTTTCCTCGTTCCCTCGATGGCTCACCACTCGTGGAAACTCACTTCTTCCGGATCGGCACGACCTTTGTCATGTTCCCGTTTGATCCATTTACAAGTTGGGCGTCCTGTTTGACTCACCTACGAGACATGCAGGTGTCCGATTTATTGAACAATCATTTAGCGGATTGGTTGATTATGCGGGTAGGCTAGACGAACTCGATCGTTTTACCGGTGAAGTCGTGCTCGCCTCGGATCCCGATCGAATTGTTCTTCACGCGGGAAATATCTCCTGCGTACAACGGGATTAAGGGCTTGAAGCTCTCGCCATCGATGGTGACCTTGTTCCAGCTGCCCTTTGGGATGGATTCGGAAAGTGTCAGGAGCGTCATGCCCGCGACATTCCAGCTGTCAATCACCTTCATCGAGCCCCGACTCCTTCAGAAATCGTATGCGGTCATCAGGCGTGTGGCTGGTCCCGCGTATTTCCTTCTCGAGATTGTATATCGCTCCGCCGCATCGAGGAGATAGCCGCGCACGTCTTTTGCGGAGAGAGGGGATGGGCTCTCACTTGTTTTCAAGTTATTGGAGCGGTCGCCATCTGCGCATCTATCAAACGCAGCGGAGTTGACGTTCCGATGCCCTGGGCATCCGGAACAGGAACGGTGATAACCGGGAGCGTTCTTTCGGAGCAGGTATAAGGCGGATTGCTGCGAGGAAATGGGACGGCTGCGCATCGCTAGGCTGGCGGTTGCGACTATATCGTTCGGGCTTCTCATCGGAAAAGGAAAGCGGCCGCCCTCGGATAACCGAAAGCGGCCACTCTCCAGCCTGAAAAGCTGTTGTAAAGGAGCGGCCGAACCGGTGCAACAACGGCCGTCCACCTCACATGGTAGCACATGAGAGCGGATAAAAGGGACAAACCGCACCCGGCACGCCGTCTTGCAGTGACGACGATCCAGCGGCGGAGCCTGCGCAGCCACCGCAGCGAATACAAAACCGTGATAACGGGAACCCCTCTAAGTATTGAACCTGAAAAGCAGCCGGTATCCCGACGGGCAAGGGAGCACGTGCCCGGAACTGTCTCAAAAAACACGCGTCTGGTACGAACGTTCGGCGGCGCACGCTCGGCGACGCCCCATCGATAGGAGGAACGATGTCGCTCATCGCCAACATCATCTGGATCATCTTCGGCGGGCTCGCCACCGCGGTCGCGTGGTGCTTCGCCGGCTGCATCCTCTGCATCACGGTCATCGGCATCCCGCTCGGATTGCAGGCGTTCAAGATGGCCCGGCTCACGCTCGCGCCGTTCGGCGTGGACATCGCCTACGGGGGCGGCGTGGCGTCGACCATCGCCAACGTCGTGTGGCTCGTGCTGTGCGGCGCGTGGATGGCGCTCGCGTACCTCATCCTCGGCTGCCTATACTGCATCACCATCATCGGCATCCCCATCGGCCTCCAGCTTTTCAAGATGGCGCAGCTCTCGCTCCTGCCGTTCGGCGCGGAGGTCATCTCGCGGTAGGTTGTGTCGCGCCCGCCGCGCCATCCGCCCGCGCCTGCATCGCCGCCGCCCCGCGGTCGTTCCGTGTACTTACCGTTGCTTGATGCGTTTCGTGCAGCTTGATGGCACAATGGTTCGTCGGAAGAACGACGTGAGGACGAAGGAGAGCGCCATGGCAATCGCCGAAGAGCTGTATCCGCAGGAGGGGAGCATCGCCGGGGCGGCTCCGGGCGGCATCCCGGAGGTCGAGGAGCGCATCGCGCGCCGCATCGCCTTTTTCGAGGAGCATGCGCCCATCGAGGTCGAGGTCCCCGCGGCGATGGGTCCGGCGGGGCGCGAGACCTACGGCTGGATCGATTTCGGCCACCTGCCGAACACGCGCGACCTGGGTGGCCTGGCCGCTGCCGAGGGCTCGCGGGTGAAGCCCAAGCTGCTGCTGCGCTCCGGAGCGCTCGGCTTCGGCAGCGACGCCGACCTCAACCGCCTGCGCGACGAGTACCACCTGGGGCTCGTCGTCGACCTGCGCAACGTCGAGGAGCTCATCGAGATCCCCGACCCCATGGACGCCTTTCCGGGCGCGCGCTACGTGCACGCCGACATCCTCGCGCGCAGCGCCGAGGGCATCACGCAGGAGAAGGCGACACGCGAGAAGATCGCGCGCGAGCGCCGCGAGTTCGAGCGTTCCATGCGCGACGACACCGACGACAGCATGGAGGTCATGTACCGCTACCTGCTCATGAGCGCGTCGGGCATGCTCGGCTACCGCGCGCTCCTGCGCTCGATCATCGAGCTCCCCGAGGGCGCGGCGCTGTGGCACTGCTCCGTGGGGCGCGACCGCTGCGGCCTCGCCTCGGCGCTCATGGAGACGGTGCTCGGCGTGGATTGGGAGGACATCGAGGCGGATTACCTCGCGACCAACATCTTCGCGACGAACGAGCAGTCCTTCAGCTACCCGGCCGTCATCCGCGCGCTGCGCGCCGCCCGCGACGCCGCGACCGAGCGCTACGGCAGCCTCATGGGCTACATCAACGAGGCGCTCGAGGTCACGCCGGCCGAGGTCGAGCTGCTGCGCGAGCGCTATCTGGTGTAAGCGGGGGCTTGCGGGCTCCGCTTGGGGCCTTGAGGACGCTCGAACTTGTTCTGAGCGCCTTTATGCTTGGGCGTCATAACGTATAAAGGTGAGCGTTCGCTCCGTCGCGCCCGTCTTGAGCCTGCGCTCGCGGTCGAATTCGGGGGCGTGGCGGTAGCCGACGTCGAACCGAACGAGGTCGCGGGCATGCTCGATGCGCTGCTCCGCCATCCAGCGCACCATGGAGCCGCGGGCGATCTTGCTCGCCGTGGCGCGCTGCATGGGTTTGCCGCCGCGCAGCTCCTCGCCGAAGATGCAGGTGATGACCTGCGTGGTGGGTGCCGCATGGGGGAGCACCGCCTTGGCGTACTCGACGCTCGCGAGGTTCACGATGACGGCGGGCTCGGGCGCCGTGCCCGCACGCTCCGCCACAGCACCCTCGATTGCGCGCGCGATGCGATCGCCCCAGAACGCATAGAGGTCGCGCGCGCCGTTCACCGCGAGCTTCGCGCCCATCTCGAGGCGGTAGGGCTCGACGGCATCGAACGGCCGGACGCAGCCATAGAAGCCCGAGAGGATCCAGAGATGCTCCTCGAGCCACGCGAGGGCGTCCAGGTCGAGCACCTCGGGCGCAAGGCTCTGGTACTGGATGCCGATATACGAGAACGCGGCGGGCGAGACCGTGCGCGCGATGCCCGGCTCCTCGAGTTGCGCCGCATCCCGGACGGGCACGAACGCGTGCAGGCGCTCGACGTTTTGGGCGAGAAGCTTGTCGTTTACGCGCCAGAGCCCCTTGAGGCCGTCCGCGCCGTGCGCGCGCTCGATGGCGAGCAGCGCACGGTACAGGTGCTCTGTCGCGTCGGGGAAGGGCGGGATGCCGCGCGGCGAGAACGAGTCGCGCGCGATGCGCATCTGTTTGGCGGGGGAGATGATGACATGCAGCATGGCGCCCTCTCAAGCCGAGATGATGTACCAGGTAAAACAACCCCAGGGGCACTCTTGCATGATGCGATGTAAAAATACCCCTGGGGTTATTTTACATATGAGTCAATTGAACCCGTCCCCAATGACTCATGATGGAACTGTTTCCATGGCGGCGACCGCTCGCCGAATGGTGAACGGTGAGCGGTGACACGTCCTCCGCGAACGGTAATTTTGGAAACGTTTCATTCCATTGTTTTCCAAGCGTGGAATAATGGAACCAGAAGAAATTGGAAACGTTTCCAATTTCGGATGACAACGTGAGGAGGAAGTCATCATGCTTAATCGTCGTCAATTCATCACGGCAGGGCTCGGTGCTACGGCGGGTGTCGCTGCCGTCGCGGCGACGGGCTGCTCGGGCTCCAACGAGAGCGCTTCCGGTAGCGGCTCCGACAAGGCGTCCGGTAAGGTCTACTACCTCAACTTCAAGCCCGAACAGGATGTGCAGTGGCAGGAGCTCGCCACGATCTACACCGAGGAGACCGGCGTGCCGGTGACCGTCCTCACCGCTGCCTCCGGCCAGTACGAGACCACGCTCAAGTCCGAGATGGCCAAGACCGATGCCCCCACGCTCTTCCAGGTCAACGGGCCGGTCGGCCTGGCCAACTGGGTCGATTATTGCTACGACCTCGATGACACGGACATCATGGGCCAGCTCACCAAGGAGGACTACGCCCTGAAGGGCGACGACGACAAGACGAAGGGCATCGCCTACGTCATCGAGTCCTACGGCCTCATCTACAACAAGGACCTGCTCGAGCAGGCCGGCTACAGCGCGGACGACATCACGAACTTCGAGGACCTCAAGAAGGTCGCTGAGGACATCACCGCCCGCAAGGACGAGCTCGGCTTCAGCGCGTTCGGCTCCGCCGGCATGGACTCCAGCTCCGACTGGCGCTTCAAGACCCACCTGGCGAACCTGCCCATCTACTATGAGTACAAGGCCGACGGCATCGACACCACCGACGCCATCAAAGGCACCTACCTGCCGCAGTACCGCCAGATCTGGGACCTCTACATCAACAACGCCACCTGCGAGCCCACGCTCCTCTCCACGAAGACCGCCGACGACGCCACCGCCGAGTTCAACACCGGCCAGTGCGTGTTCTATCAGAACGGCACGTGGGAGTACGCGAACATCGTCACCGACGGGAGCAACGTCACCGATGACAACATCGGCCTGCTGCCCATCTACATCGGCGTCGAGGGCGAAGAGGACCAGGGCATCTGCACGGGCTCCGAGAACTACTGGTGCGTGAACAAGAACGCCTCCGAGGAGGACATCCAGGCGACGCTCGACTTCATCAACTGGTGCGTCACGTCCGACACCGGCGTCCAGGCCATGTGCGGCGCCGACGGCGCCATGCCGTCCGGCGAGGCCGGCATGGGCTTCGTGATCCCGTTCGAGAAGAACCTGCCCTCCGATAACGTGCTGAACCAGCTCGCCGACGAGATCAACGCCGACAAGACCCCGGTGAAGTGGTGCTTCTCCACCATGCCGTCCGAGGAGTGGAAGAACGGCGTGGGCTCCGCGCTCACCACGTACGCCGCCGACCAGTCCGACAGCAACTGGGAGGCCGTGCAGACCGCGTTCGTCCAGGGTTGGGCTGACGAGGCCGCTGCCTCCAAGGCGTAAACGCGCATCGTCCGGTGGGGCGCGGCCCCGCTAGGCACCTGAACTTTCGGCCGGCGGGCGGGGCCAACCCGCTCGTCGGCCTCGTTGTTTGCAAAGGAGGTCAACGTGGAGAAAACGATCAAGAAATACTGGCCGATCTTCCTGGTGCCCACGCTCGCGGCGTTCGTCATCGGCTTCATCGTGCCGTTCATCATGGGCGTGTGGCTGTCGTTCTGCGACTTCACCACCGTCACCGACGCGGAGTTCATCGGGTTCGACAACTATATCCGCGCGTTCAGCGACGCCATGTTCCAGCACTCCTTCTGGTTCACGGCGCTCTTCGCGATCGTCTCGCTTCTGGTGATCAACATCGTCGCGTTCGCCCTGGCGCTCGCGCTCACCCAGAAGATGCGCGGGACGAACCTGTTCCGCACCATCTTCTTCATGCCGAACCTCATCGGCGGCATCGTGCTCGGCTACATCTGGCAGCTCATCTTCAACGGCATCCTCGCCCAGTACAGCCAGGCCATCAACCTGAACGAGTGGTACGGCTTCGCCGGCCTCGTCATCCTGGTCTCGTGGCAGCAGATCGGCTACATGATGATCATCTACATCGCCGGGCTCCAGTCCATCCCCACCGATGTGCTCGAGGCGGCCGAGGTCGACGGCGCGGGCCCGTGGCAGCGCCTGAAGAGCGTCATCATCCCCATGATGATGCCCTCGATCACCATCTGCACGTTCCTGTCCATCACCAACGGCTTCAAGCTGTTCGACCAGAACCTCTCGCTCACGGCCGGCGAGCCCTCGAAGCTCTCCGAGCTTCTGGCGCTCAACATCTACAACACCTTCTACGGCCGCGTGGGCTGGGAGGGCGTCGGCCAGGCCAAGGCCGTGATCTTCTGCATCGTGGTCGTGGCGATCGGCATCATCCAGCTGCGCGTGACGCGCTCGAGGGAGGTGCAGCAGTAAATGAAGCAGAAAAAGATCTTGAGCACGATCGGCACGGTGTTCTTCACCATCCTGTGCTTCATCTGGGTGCTGCCCGTGCTCATCGTGCTCATGGATTCGTTCAAGAGCCGCACGTTCATCAGCCTCGAGCCGTTCGCGTTCCCCACGGACCAGACGTTCGTGGGACTCGAGAACTACGTGCAGGCTATCGATTACTACGGCTTCCTCGACGCCGTGGGCTGGACGGTGTTCATCACCGTGGGCTCGGTGTTCGTGATCCTGCTGTGCTGCTCGATGTGCGCTTGGTTCATCACGCGCGTGGCGAACCGCTTCACGCGCGGCGTGTACCTGCTGTGCGTGCTCTCCATGGTCGTGCCCTTCCAGATGGTCATGTTCACGCTCTCGCTCGTGGCCGACCGCCTGGGCCTCTCCACGCCCTGGGGCATCATCATCGTGTACCTGGGCTTCGGCGCGGGCCTCGCGGTGTTCATGTTCTGCGGCTTCGTGAAGTCGATCCCCATCGAGATCGAGGAGGCGGCGCTCATCGACGGGTGCTCGCCCATCCGCACGTTCTTCAGCGTGGTGCTTCCCATCATGAAGCCCACCTACATCTCGGTGGGCATCCTGCAGACCATGTGGATCTGGAACGACTTCCTGCTGCCCTACCTGGTGCTCGACACCACGAAGTACAAGACGATCTCCATCGTGGTCCAGTTCATGAAGGGGTCGTACGGCCGCGTGGACATGGGCGCCATCATGGCGGCGCTCATCATGGCGGTCATCCCTGTCGTGATCTTCTACCTGCTGTGCCAGAAGCACATCATCAAGGGCGTCGCCGCAGGCGCCGTCAAGGGCTAGGCGCATCATGGATATCCGCGACATCGCACGGCTTTCGGGCTACAGCCTGGGGACGGTCTCGCGCGTGCTCAACGGTCACCCCAACGTGAGCGAGCGCGCGCGGGAGCGGGTGCTCGCGGTGGTGGAAGAGGTGGGCTACGAGCCCAACTCGAACGCGCGCTACCTGAAGATGCAGTCGCACCTCTCCGTCGCCATCTTCGTCAAGGGATCGCGGAACATGCTGTTCGCCGACATCCTCGAGCGGGTGCAGGCGCTCCTGCGCGAGGCGGGCGAGCAGCCGGACGTGGTCTATCTGGGGGAGGACGACAACGAGGTCGTGCACGCGGTGCGCTACGAGCGCCTGCGTCACCCGAAGGGCATCGTCTTTCTGGGCGGCGACCCGGCCTACTTCAAGGCGGGGTTCCAGCGCATCGAGGTGCCGGCGGTGCTCGTCACGAACACCGCGGCGGGCTTGGGGTTCAAGAACCTGTCGAGCGTGTCGACGAACGACGTCGCCGCCGCGCGCGACGTGATCGAGCACCTCTATGCCCGCGGGCACCGCAGGATCGGGATCATCGGCGGCGAGCGCTCGCTGTCCCAGGTGGGCGGCCGGCGCCTGCACGGCGCGGAGGAGGCCCTGCGCACGCACGGGATCGAGTTCGACTACGAGCGCGACTTCGAGCCGTGCCATTTCGCGATGGAGGACGGCTACGACGCGGCGGTGCGCCTCATCATGCGCTCGCGCGACCTCACGGCGATCTTCGCCCTGGGCGACGCCATTGCCATCGGCGCGATGCGCGCGGTGTTCGACATGGGGCTCCGGATCCCGGACGATATCTCGATCGCCGGGTACGACGGCCTTTCCGCCGGGCAGTTCTGCGTGCCGCGCCTGACCACGATCCGGCAGGACACGCGGCAGCTCGCCTCGCGGAGCGTGGAAGCGCTTCTGGCGGCGCTCGGCGGCGAGGAGCAGCCGGTGCGCGAGATGGTTCCCTACCAGCTGCTCAATCGCGAGAGCGTGTGCACGCGGGAACAGGAACCGGTTCGGGTCGCATGACCCGTAAGGCGCGGGCGCGCGGTTTGGAGCGGGTGGTTCGCCCGCCCGCCGCGCGGGCTCGCGGAGGACGCGGCCGCTGCGCGGTCGCATGAGAGGAGGAGACATGAGAAGCGCCGGCATCCTGATGCCCGTGACCGCGCTGCCTTCGCCCTGGGGCGTGGGCACGCTCGGCGCCGAGGCGCGCTCCTTCATAGATTTCCTCGCCGATGCCGGGCAATCGATCTGGCAGCTGCTGCCGATCGGCCCCACGAGCTTCGGCGATTCGCCCTACCAGTCGCCCTCGACGTTCGCGGGCAACCCCTACCTCATCGATCTTGACGACCTGTGCGCCGAGGGGCTCCTCGAGCGCGACGAGTACGCCGGGATCGACTGGGGGGACGACCCCTCGCAGGTGGACTACGGCGCGCTCTACCGGGAGCGCTACGGGGTCCTGCGCTGCGCGGTGCGGCGCCTGCTGGCGACGAGGCGCGACGACTTCGATGCGTTCTGCGCGCGCGAGTGCGCATGGCTCGACGACTACGCGCTCTTCATGGCCATCAAGGATGCGAGCGGCGGCGCGGCGCTCTCCGCGTGGGATGAGCCGCTGCGTATGCGCGAGCCCGAGGCGCTCGAGCGCGCGGCGTGCGAGCTCGCGGGCGAGGTCGCGTTCTGGAAGGCGGTGCAGTGCCTGTTCTTCGAGCAATGGGAGCGGCTGCGCGCCTACGCGCACGACCACGGCATCCGGCTCATGGGCGACATGCCCATCTACGTGGCGGAGGATAGCGCGGACCTCTGGGCGCACCCGGACCAGTTCCAGCTGGATGAGGAGCTGCGCCCCACCGAGGTCGCCGGCTGTCCGCCGGACGGGTTCTCGGCCACCGGGCAGCTCTGGGGCAACCCGCTGTTCGCCTGGGACCGCATGGAGGCGGACGGCTTCCCGTGGTGGATCGGGCGCATCCGGTTCCAGCTGGGGCTCTACGACATCCTGCGCATCGACCACTTCCGCGGCTTCGATTCGTACTTCGCCATCCCGGCGGGGGCGGAGACGGCGGCGGGTGGGCGCTGGCGCCCCGGCCCGGGCAAGGCGCTCTTCGACGCGATCGAGCGCGAGCTGGGCGCATGCCCCATCGTGGCCGAGGACCTGGGCTTCCTCACGCCGTCGGTCTACGAGCTGCTGGAGTACACGGGCTGCCCCGGCATGAAGGTGCTGCAGTTCGCCTTCGACAGCCGCGACGGCGGGGGCAGGGTCTACCAGCCGCATGCCTACACGCGCCATTGTGTGGCATATGTGGGCACGCACGATAACGACACCGCCCTCGGCTGGCTCGAGTCGGCCGACCCGGCGGACGTGGCGCTCGCCCGCGAGTACCTGCACCTCGACCCTGAGGAAGGGGAGGGGTGGGGCATGATGCGCGCTATCTGGTCCAGCGTGGCCGATACGGCGATCGCCATGATGCCCGATGTGCTCGGGCTCGGGGGCGAAGCGCGCATCAACACGCCCTCGACGCTCGGCGGCAACTGGTGCTGGCGCGCGCTGCCGGGGTATACGACCCCCGAGCTCGCCCGGCGGCTGCACCGGCAGATGGAGCTCTACGAGCGGCTGCCGGAGCCGCGGTAACAAGGGCGCGGCTGCGCCCGCGCGGCACGTGAGGAAGAACGAGGACATACGGTCTTTGAGGAGGAACAGACCATGGCAGAAGTGAACCTGAAGCACATCGAGAAGGTGTATCCCCATGCGGGCGGCAAGCGTCCCGCCCCCAAGAAGCAGGACGGCACCAAGAAGGGCCCGAACCTCAAGGTGACGGACGAGGGCGTCCTTGCGGTCGAGGACTTCAACCTCGACATCGCCGACCGCGAGTTCGTGGTGCTCGTCGGCCCCTCGGGCTGCGGCAAGTCCACCACGCTGCGCATGGTCGCCGGCCTGGAGGAGATCACCCGCGGCGAGCTCTACATCGACGGCAAGCTCATGAACGACGTGGCGCCCAAGGACCGCGACATCGCCATGGTCTTCCAGAACTACGCGCTCTACCCGCACATGTCCGTCCGCGACAACATGGCCTTCCCCCTGAAGCTCCGCAAGATGTCCAAGGAGGACCGTTACGCGAAGGTCGAGCAGGCGGCGAAGATCCTCGGCATCACCCAGTACCTCGACCGCAAGCCCAAGGAACTCTCCGGCGGCCAGCGCCAGCGCGTGGCCATCGGCCGCGCCATCGTGCGCGAGCCCAAGGTGCTCCTCATGGACGAGCCGCTCTCGAACCTCGATGCGAAGCTGCGCAACCAGATGCGCGCCGAGATCATCAAGCTGCGCGAGCGCATCAACACGACCTTCATGTACGTGACGCACGACCAGACCGAGGCCATGACGCTCGGCGACCGCATCGTGGTCATGAAGGACGGCATGGTGCAGCAGATCGGCACCCCGCAGGAGGTCTACAGCCACCCGGCGAACCTCTTCGTGGCCGGCTTCATCGGCATGCCGCAGATGAACTTCTACGACGCGGAGCTCGAGCGCGACGGCAGCTCGTACAAGGTGCGCATCGGCGACGCCGTCATCACGCCGTCGGAGAAGAAGCAGGCCGCGCTCGCCGCGAAGGGCGTCGATTCGCAGCCCATCACGCTCGGCGTGCGCCCCGAGGACATCTCGCTGCTCGAGGAGGGCGAGAACGTGCTCGCCGGCACCGTCGACGTGACCGAGATGATGGGCAGCTCCATCAACCTGCACGTGAACGTGTACGGCCACGACAGCATCATCGTCGCGCAGACCACGAGCCTCGAGGGCAGGCCGCTCATCCTGAACCCCGGCGAGCAGATCGCGTTCTCCTTCGGTGGCGGCGCGCTGCACTTCTTCAGCAAGGAGACCGAGGAGAACCTCGAGTAGCGCGGGCGCTTCGGCGTGCTGACCTTGGTGTCCCGGGTGCGCGGGCAACGCGCGCCCGTTCCTTCCTCCGTGCGGGGAGGCCCCGTTCGCGGTGCTGGCTGCGGGCGGGGCCTCCCGCCGTTGATGTAGAAAAACCCCTGGGGTTATTTTACGTGCGGCCGTTCGAGCCTCGATACTGTGTGGGATTCGCGACATGGCGAGTAGCCGCGGGATTTCGAGGGCGTTTTCGCAGGCCGCAGCGAGCTGAAGACCCCGTATATCGCGCCTATGCGGATTTCCACACAGTATCGAGGCCCGAACGTTTTACGACCCCTCTGATGTAGAAAAACCCCTGGGGTTATTTTACGTAGTGCTCGATGCACATCCCGATGAATTCGCGCATCTCGGCGCGGAAGTCGATCTGGGGGCGCGGCCGGCCGATCTGCTCGAGTCGGGTGGACAAGGGACGCGGTATGAGAATTACGTTCTCATACCGCGTCGTTTTACATCGCATCTGTTCAACTAATCGAATGGACGTTACAGGTTGAAAGATAATCTTCTGGAAATCAGGATACTGGCTCTATTGACCAGTTACCATCTGCGGTAATGACAAAAAATGCATTACTGTCAGATGGGATGGACAGCATCTTGGTTCCGTCGTAGGAGCCGATTGTATTAACGGGCAGGTCGCGACCATCGGTTGTATAGACCCAGACTGAGAAGTTGCTCGATCCGTCATGTGTAAAATGCCAAGAGCCGCTGGTTGCTGGGAAAATATCGGTCACATAATCACCCGATCCAGAAAAGGACGTTTGCTGCGTCGTGCCAAGCGGTTCTATGGTGTATGTCCAGTTTCCACTCGAGGTGATTTCAAAAGAATAAGGTTCCGTGCCGAGGAGAAGCGTTCTCCCATCATAGCCGCCGATGGTATTAACAAGTAGGTCGCGCGAGCCAGTTGAGTCATAAGCCCATACGGCAAAATTGCTTGAACCCTCATTTGTAAAATGCACTCGGTATATATCGCTACCGGTCGAGATGCCGGAAACAACTTGATCTCCCGAGCCGCTTTGTGTTGAGTAGATCTCCTTGCCGCAGCGCTCGCATATACCGTTTGAAGTGGTATGTCCGAGAGGCTCCCCCTCCGTTGCCCCACAAGTCAGGCAGGTTTTTGGTTCGGTACAAGTTGCGTCTGTCCAGCGGTGTCCTGTTGCTTTTATTGTTGCACCGCATCTAGAGCAGGTTCCATCCTCAGTGCATGTTACGCCAATTGGATCATGACCCAGCGCAACGCCCTCGGTTGCGCCGCAGACTTTGCATGTTCTCGGTTTGGTGCAGGTCGCCGCCGACCAGGCATGACCCAATGGCTCGCCTTGAGTTCTCCCACAGATACTGCAGGTTTCTGGTTCGGTGCAAGTGGCGTCTTGCCAGTCATGGAAGCAGATGATATGAGTGGAAAAAAGGAATACAACGATTATTACTGCGGCGAGAGCGCAAATTATCGCAGTGCGTTTCTTTGACTTCTTAGGATCTTTTGGTTTTGAAGTCTTAGGATCGTCGCCGTCTGCGACTCCTGCGCTTTCCGCATCCTGAGCAACCGCATCATTCTCATGTTCCGAGCTGCGACCTTCGTTGCCAGGGGTATCTTTAGGATCGGAGAGACACTCGGTGGATGGCGAATCGCTTGAACCATCAGCCATGTTCTGATCCGGCGCGTCAGAGGGAATTTGCTCCTCAGCGGTGCTTGATTGTTCCGAAGGGCTCAACTCATCCGGGGGGGGGGTCTCAATATCGCTTACCTTAGCCCCGCATTGGGGGCAGGTATCCCCATCGAATATCGCATGGCATTTCCTACACTCATGCATATAAACCTCCTAGCATGCTTGAACTGCTTCCCTTGTACATTACCGGAACTTAGGGATAAATGAAGGAACTATCCCCTCAAAGGCTGTTCGTTTTGGTAGGCGGTGGTGTTAGGCGGTGTAGTACTCGATGCACATCCCGATGAATTCGCGCATCTCGGCGCGGAAATCGATCTTGGGGCGCGGCCGGCCGATCTGCTCGAGTGCCTGGGCGATGAGCGGGTTCTTCCAGCAGCCGCTTACGAGCCCCGTGGCGTGGTAGTACACGGCGAGCAGCAGGCGCTCGACGTCGCGCGGCTTGATGTCGAGGATGCGGGGCAGGCGCTCCGCCATGGCGTCGACGTTTTGGTAGTAGCCCTGCTTGAAGGCGGCGAGGCGCTCGACCGTCACGTTCGTCTCAATGATGGTGGAAAGCAGGTCGCCCAGGCGGAAGTATTCCTGGTGCGCGTTGGCGATGCCCGCCCAGACCTCCGCGACCGTGGCCGCCGAGAAGCCGCAGCCCTCCGGCAGGGCGGCGAAGAGCGCGTCGAAGTAGTCCGCGCAGGCGTCGCCCGCGAGGAGCAGGAAGATCTCCTCCTTGGTGCTCACGTACTTATAGAGGTTCGCGCGCGACCAGCCGAGCTCTTCGGCAATCGTGGTGAGCGTGATCTCGTGATACGGCTTTTCGGCGAACTGCTTGCGCGCGGCCGCCTTGACCTCAGCCAGGCGCTGGGCTTTCTGCTCGTCGCTGCGGGCGCGAATGAATTCCGACATGTCCTTCCACCTTTCCGGATAGCCTGCACTATACCAGAAGTAACGGCGTGCACGAAAATCTCTATGTAGATAACGTTCAGAAAATAAAATACTTTACAAGTAACGTAGCGTTTCTTATATTAAGCAGTGTCAAGTAACGCAACGTTGCTTATCCGTTTAGGGTACCGCTCGGTGGAAGCCTCGAGGTGACAAGTGGTGCGCACGCGTTCACTAGCAGGAACCAATCGATCGAAAGGACAGGTCATGCTCGGCAACTTCACGTATCAGAACCCCACCAAGCTCATCTTCGGCACGGACGCCATGGCCATGCTCGCCGACGAGCTCAAGCAGTACGGCCCGGTGGTGCAGCTCGTGTACGGCGGCGGCTCCATCAAGCGAAACGGCATCTACGACCAGGTGATGGCCGCGCTCGAGGCCGCCGGCAAGACCGTCGTGGAGGACGGCGGCGTCATGCCGAACCCCACGGTCGAGAAGCTCTACGAGGGCGTGAAGATCGCTCGCGAGAACCACGTGGACTTCATTCTCGCGGTGGGCGGCGGCTCGTGCATCGACTACGCCAAGGGCGTGGCCGTCTCGGTGAACCTGCCCGAGGACGTCGATCCCTGGCAGAAGTACTGGGTCGACTTCGATGAGCCCACCTGCCCGGTCGTCCCTGTGGGATCCGTCCTCACCATGGTGGGCACCGGTTCCGAGATGAACTGCGGATCGGTCATCACCAACCACGAGGCGAAGATGAAGGTGGGGCACGTCTTCGCGAACCCTGACGTGTTCCCCAAGTTCGCGGTGCTCAACCCCGAGTTCACCTACACCCTGCCGAGGTACCAGATGGTCGCCGGCATCTTCGACATCATGAACCACATCACCGAGCAGTACTTCTCGGGTGAGGACGACAACACGAGCGACTACCTCTCCGAGGGCCTCATGCGCTCGCTCGTGCATGCGAGCCGCATCGCCGTCGAGAACCCGGAGGACTACGAGGCGCGCTCGAACATCATGTGGTGCGCTACCTGGGCGCTCAACACGCTCGTGGCCTGCGGCAAGACCACGGACTGGGAGGTGCACATGCTCGGCCAGGCCGTGGGAGCCCACACCGACGCCACGCACGGCATGACGCTCGCCGCGGTGGCGCTGCCGTACTACCGCCTCGTCATGCCCTACGGGCTGGCGAAGTTCGCGCGCTTCGCGACCGCCGTGTGGGGCGTCGAGGCGGCGGGGAAGACCGAGGAGGAGCTCGCCGCCGCCGGCCTCGACGCCATGGAGGCCTGGATGCGCGAGATCGGCTGCGTGATGAGCATCTCCGAGCTCGGCGCCACCGAGGACATGCTCGAGGGCCTGGCCGACAGCACGCTTGTCATGCAGGGCGGCTACCACGCGCTCACGCGCGACGAGGTCGTCCGGGTGTTCGAGGAGAGCCTGCGCGCGGAGTAGCCGGGGCGCGCGGGTGCCCGTTTCGAGTGAGGAGGAACCTATGACCGGATCGAAGACGCTCGTCGCATATTTCTCTGCGAGCGGCGTGACCAAGCGGGTTGCCGAGGAGGTTGCCCGCGCCATCGGAGCGGACCTGTTCGAGATCGTTCCCGCGGAGCCCTACACGGCGGCGGACCTCAACTGGAACGATCCCGGCAGCCGCAGTTCGCGCGAGGATCATGATGCGTCCATCCGCCCCGCCGTCGCGAGCGCGGTGCGCGACATGGGTGCGTACGACACGCTGCTCGTGGGCTTCCCCATCTGGTGGGGGCACGAGCCGGCGATCGTGGACACCTTCCTTGAGCAGTACGACCTCTCCGGCAAGACGCTCATCCCGTTCGCGACTTCGGGCGGGTCGGGCGTCGGCGGGGCAGAGCGGAGCCTCGCGCGGAAGTACCCGGCCGTGTCCTGGCAGCGCGGCGCGCTCCTGAGCACATCGAACGCCGCCGGCTGGGCGCGCGGTGCCGTGGCCTAGGGCATCGATCCGTCGCGGAGAGAGCGCTCGTCCGGGGGGCATCAGCACAGCAACCAGGGCGCAGAGAGGGGATGGCAGACATGGCGATCACGATGAACCTGTACTACACGGGCAAGGACGGTGCCGCGCGCAAGTTCGCGGAGGAGATGGAGGCGACGGGCACGGCCGACCAGATCCGTGCGCGTGAGGGCAACCTCTGCTACCGCTACTTCCAGCCGCTCGACGACCCCGAGACGGTGCTGCTCATCGATTCCTGGCGCGATCAGGCCGCGCTCGACGAGCACCACGCCTCGCCCATGATGGCGAAGATCGCCGAGCTGCGCGACAAGTACGACCTGCACATGCGCGCGGAGCGCTACCTGAGCGATGACGCCGGTGTGCCGGCGCACGACCAGGCGTTCCTGCGCGCATAGCGGTACCTGGGCGGCTGGCGCCGACGCAGCGCGACGGTCTATCGGATGGGCATGAAGCGAGAGAGGAAGACGAGATGTCGCTGACTTCAGACATGGTTGAATTCGAGCGGACCGACCCGGAGTTCGCCGAGCGGTTCGCGTACTTCGCGGGCGCCGAGGTGCCGGGCGAGCCTGCTGCGGAGCTGCCCGCGCGCGAGCGCCACCTGGTGATCCTGGCCGCGCTTCTGGGCTGCCAGAGCGTGGACGAGTTCTCCGTGCAGCTCGCAGACGCGCTCGACGACGGCGTGACGCCCATCGAGGCGCGCGAGGTCGTCTACCAGGCCACGGCCTACCTGGGCATCGGTCGCGTGCGCCCGTTCCTGCGCGCGCTCAACGAGGTGCTCGCCGAGCACGCCATCGAGCTCCCGCTCGAGCCGCAGGGCACGACCACCCTCGAGACGCGCCGCGACGCGGGCAACCAGAAGCAGGTCGAGTACTTCGGCGAGGGCATGCGCGCGAGCTGGGAGACGGGCCCTGCGGAGCGTGCCCACATCAACCGCTGGCTCGCGGAGAACTGCTTCGGCGACTACTACACGCGCGGCGGCCTGTCCGACCGTGACCGCGAGATGGTGACCTTCTGCTACATCGCCGCGCAGGGCGGCTGCGAGCCCCAGGTCACGGCGCACGCCGCGGGCAACCTGAACCTCGGCCGCACCAAGGACTTCCTGTACCGCGTGGTCTCGCAGATGGTGCCCTACATCGGGTACCCGCGCAGCCTGAACGCGCTCACGTGCGTGGACAACGCCGCGCAGTAGCGCCCACGACACCGAAGAGCAAACCAAGAAGAGGAGAGAAACATGAGCGAGCAGACCGATTTCACGCCGATGTTCGGCCTCGGCAACCCCAACGACGCGTATGCGCAGTATTTCACCGGCCAGTCGTACCTCAACGCACTGACCGGCCCCGAGGCGGGCGTGGCGCTCGCCAACGTGACCTTCGAGCCGGGGTGCCGCAACAACTGGCACATCCACCACGCCGACAAGGGCGGCGGCCAGATCCTCATCTGCGTGGACGGCCGCGGCTGGTACCAGGAGTGGGGCAAGGAGCCGCAGGAGCTCACGCCCGGCACCGTCGTCGTGATCCCCGCGGGCGTGAAGCACTGGCACGGCGCCGCGCGCGATAGCTGGTTCAGCCACATCGCCTTCGAGGCCCCGGGCGAGAACTGCTCGAACGAGTGGCTCGAGCCCGTCACCGACGACGCGTATCCGGCGTAAGGCAGGCGCGCCCATCGAGCGGTGGGCGCGCCGCCCGCGCCCCAGCATGAAGCGGGTTGTGGTTCTTCCGCGCATCGCCCGTTGCCGTCGATTGTATCTTGACGATTATGTTAGATTCGTCAACCTGTGTACATCGAGCCGGCGGCGGGCGCGGAGGATCGCGGCCCGTTTCGGCGTTGGGGGAAAGGTGCGGATATGGGACGAACCGGCGGGAACGGGCATCGCGTGCTCAAGCGCGTCCTCATCGGGCTTGCAATCGTGCTGGTGGTTGCCTTCGTGGGGATCTCCGGCTTCGCGGGGAACTACCTCGTCGACTACGCGCTCACGGTGAACGACGACGGCACGCTCGGCTCCATGAACGGCGAGCCCTATACGGGCGTGCAGGACACCGAGGCGCAGCAGACCTATGACGCGTGGGTGCAGGGCCG
This sequence comes from Enorma timonensis, assembly GCF_000321165.1. NCBI lineage: Bacteria > Bacillati > Actinomycetota > Coriobacteriia > Coriobacteriales > Coriobacteriaceae > Enorma > Enorma timonensis. Next base: position 34,327 of record NZ_CAPF01000032.1, on the reverse strand, counting down.
CGAGCTCGACGCGTGGACGATCGAGAACGAGGACGGCCTCGAGCTGTGGGCGCAGCTGTACCCGGCGGACGAGCCCACGCACCGCTACGTGCTCGCCGTGCACGGTTACACGGTCGACCATCGCGACATCGCGCCCGCGATCGTGCCCTTCGTGGAGGCGGGCTACAACGTGCTCACCCCGGACGAGCGCGGCCGCGGCAACAGCGAGGGCGACTTCCTCTCCATGGGCTACCTCGAGAAGCGCGACGTCGTCGCCTGGGCGAACGAGATCTGCGCGCGCGACCCCGAGGCCGAGATCGTGCTCTACGGAGAGAGCATGGGCGCGGCGACGGTGCTCATGGCGTCGGGCGAGGACGACCTGCCCCAGAACGTGGTGGCCGTCGTCGAGGACTGCGGCTACACGAGCGCCTACGCCATGTTCACCGACCAGCTCCAGGAGCGCTTCGGCCTGCCCGAGTTCCCGTTCCTGCCGGCGGCGAACCTCGTGTGCGCCGCGCGCTACGGCTTCTTCTTCTCCGACGCCGACGCCGAGGCGGCGCTCGCGACCTGCGAGCTGCCCATCCTCTTCATCCACGGCGGCGCGGACGACTACGTGCCCACCTACATGGGCGAGGAGCTCTATGACGCCTACGACGGCGAGAAGGAGCTCCTGATCGTCGACGGCGCCGGCCACGGCGCGAGCTCGGACGTCGACCCGGAGCTGTACTACCAGACGATCTTCGCCTTCCTGGACGAGTACGTCTCCTAGGAGGTGCGCCCGCGCCGCGGCCGGCGCGCCGAGCGCTACCGGATGAAGTTCGTGGCCTGCCCCGCCTCGCGCGCGGGCGCCTCGATGCCGGCGGCGCGCCCGGCCTCGATGCACTTGAGGAGCCACGCCATGTTGCGGCCGAGCTGGCGCATCGTCCAGAGGCCCTCGGCGTCCTGCTCCGTCTCCTCAGCGACGTTGCCGTGGACGTTGTTCCAGTACCGCGAGCTCACGACGGGCATCTCCTTGATGGTGAAGAACTTGTTGATGTCGTCGAACGCAGAGGTCGTGCCCGCGCGGCGGGCGCTCGCCACGGCTGCCGCCGGCTTATAGGCGAGGACGTCCTCCGTGCCAGCGCGGCCGTTCGCGTAGAAGAGCCTGTCCATGAACCCCAGCAGCGATGCGGCCGCGTGGGCGTAGTGCACCGGCGCGCCGAACACGAAGCCGTCCGCCTCGGCGGCGAGCGGCCTGAACTCGTTCACCACGTCATCGAAGGCGCAGCGCCCCAGGCGGCTGCATGCCTCGCAGGCGACGCAGCCGCCCACGGGCTTGCGGCCGATCCAGAAGATCTCGGCCTCGATGCCCTCGGCTTCCAGCGTGCGCGCGACCTCCTCGAGCGCGCGGTTCGTGCTCCCCGACTTGTGGGGGCTTCCGTTCACGAGCATGACCTTCATGGGAGCTCCTTCCCGTATGCGGCGTTCATACGACGTGTGTTGTACCCGCGGCGGCTTTCGGCGAAACGGGCGCGCCGCGCGCACGCCCCCGGCGAGCGGCCGTTCCCAGAGCTTTCTGTAGCGATGCCGCCTGGCGCAGGGTATAGTGATGGCGATATTCATTTCGCGCAAGGAGTTATGCATGGCGAAGAACGCGGACAAGCGGGCGAAGCGAGCGGGGAGCGCGGGCGGCGAGCTCGAGTCCGCGCAGAAGCCCGCGCGGACGGTGCCCACGTGGCTTCGGCGCATCGGCTGCTTTCTGGGTGCGCTCTTCTGCGCGTTCGGCGTCCTATATGCCGTGATGGTGTTCCTCGTGGGCAAGGGCTCGCCGATCTTCATCGTCGCGATCGTCGTCTTCGGCGCGATGGCTCTGCACCTGATTCGCGCCGGCCTCGGCGACGGCCGCTGGCGCGCGGAGCGTCCTGAGCGGTAGGCGGGAGGGCGCGTCGGGGCGCGCCCGCGCGGGATGCATGTGAGGGGAAGGGGCCCGGTGCTGCGCCGGGCATCGAGGAAGGGGTTCCTATGATTCGTTCGGTCACCGCGCACGATGCGGATGCCGTGTACGGGCTCATGTGCCAGCTCGAGGACTGCGAGCTGCCGCGGGAACCGTTCGATGCGATCTTCGGGGCGCAGCTCGCGGCGCCCGGCCAGCACGCGTTCGTCTACGTGTCCGACGACACCGAGGCGCGTGTGCTCGGTTTCATCAACATGCGCATCGAGGGGCAGCTGCACCATGCGGCCGACATCGCCGAGATCATGGAGCTCGTGGTGGACGAGACCGCGCGGAGCGGCGGCATCGGCGGGGCGCTGTTCGCCCGCGCCTGCGAGGCTGCGCGCGATGCCGGCTGCGAGCAGATCGAGCTCACCTCGAACGCGCGCCGCCACGACGCCCACCGCTTCTACGAGAACCACGGCATGACCCGCACCCACGTGAAGTTCGTCATGCCCTTCTAGCCTTAGTTCCCGTACCCCGAAGGGCAACCAGGCGTTCTCTTCAGCAGCTACGGCTACCGCTATGCGGGAGCCCCCGGCTTTCCCTGCGCGAGCTTGCGCGAAGCGCGCGAGCAAAGGGAAAGGCCGGGGGCTCCTCGCCCCTATGTCGAGAGGGCGTTACGCGCGCGTGATGAACGCCTGGTAGCCCTTGTACGCCTCGTAGACGTCGGCCTTGTTCGTGACCTCCCACAGCGAGTGCATGGAGAGCACGGCCACGCCGGAGTCGATGACGTCCATGCCGTACTCTGCCAGGATGTAGGCGATGGTGCCGCCGCCGCCCGCGCCGATGCGGCCGAGCTCGCAGGTCTGGAACGCCACGCCGGCCTCGTCCATGATGTCGCGGACGAGCGCGAGGTACTCGGCGTCGGCGTCGTTCGAGCCGGCTTTGCCGCGCGAGCCGGTGTACTTGTTGAAGCACAGGCCGCGCCCCATGATTGCGGCGTTCTTCTTCTCGAAGCGGTCGGCGTAGAGCGCGTCGAACCCGGCCGACACGTCGGAGGAGAGCATGCGGCTGTTCGCGAGCGCGCGGCGCAGGCGCAGCTCGCCGGACTCGCCCGCGAGCTCCATGACCTCGGCCACGGTGTTCTCGAAGAAGCGGCTCGTCATGCCCGAGGCGCCCACGGAGCCGATCTCCTCCTTGTCCACGAGGAGGGTGACGGCGGTGCGGGTCACCTGCGGCACCGCGAGCTGCGCGGCGAGCGAGGTGTAGGCGCACACGCGGTCGTCCTGGCCGTACCCCAAGATCATGGAGCGGTCGAAGCCCATGTCGCGCGCGGCGCCGGCGGGCACGACCTCGATCTCGGCGGAGAGGAAGTCCTCCTCGTCGATGCCGTACTTCTCGGAAAGGATGTTCAGGAAGAGCTGCTTCACGGGCTCCTTCTGCTCCTCGTCGCCCTCGATCACGACGGGCTTGCCGCCCACGATGACGTCGAGGTTCTCATGGTCGACGGCCTCGGCGGCGGGCTTCTTCATCTGGTCGGCCGCGAGGTGGATGAGCAGGTCGGAGATGCAGAACACCGGGTCGGCGGGATCCTCGCCCACGCAGACCTCGACCGTGGTGCCGTCCTTCTTGCACACGACGCCGTGGAGCGCGAGCGGGGTGGCGACCCAGTGGTAGGCCTTCACGCCGCCGTAGTAGTGCGTGTCGAGGTAGGCCATGTCGCCGGCCTCGTAGAGCGGGTTCTGCTTGAGGTCGAGGCGCGGGGAGTCGATGTGCGCGCCCAGGATGTTCATGCCCCGCTCCATGGGCTCGGTGCCCAGGTTCACGAGCATGAGGGACTTGTTATGGTTCACGGCGTAGACCTTGTCGCCCGGGTTGAGGGCTCCGCCCTCGGCGCGGACGGCTTCGAGGTCGCGATAGCCCGCTGCCTCGGCGAGCGCCACGCTCGCGCGCACACACTCGCGCTCGGTCTTGTTCTCGCTGATGAACGCGCGGTACTCGCCGCAGAGCTGCTCGAGCTCGGCGAGCGCGTCGGGCGTGTACGCCTTCCATGCGCAGGGACGTTCCATGGTCGGGTCCTTTCCTCGGTGGGTAGCTGCCTGTGCCATGGTAGCACGGTGCCGGGGCGGAGAAACGTGAGACGGGGGACAGGCGCCGCGCTCCAGAGTGGGGTCGCGCGCACGTTCGAGCCTCGATACTGTGTGGGATCTCGGATGTGCCGGGTAGACCCGCGTTGCGCCCACGCGAATCCTGCGGTTTTGCCGGCTTTTGGGCGCGGCTACTCACAGGGTCGCGCATCCCACACAGTATCGAGGCTCGAACAGGGGCAGCGCCCCTCAAAGGCGCCCCGCGCCGCGCACATCTTGCATATTTTTTCTCGCTGTGTGCATACTTGTGACCGTTTCCGGATGGGCGCCGGCCGTTGGCACCATTTGCATGCGCCCCGCGCATGCGCATCTGGCATGATGGGTATGCAAGTACGTGTTCAGTGTGCGTGAACGCGCCCGTAGCGCGCGGGATCACGGGTACGCAAGGAGGAATAATGGAATATAAGATCACCGGCTACCAGCCCGAGAAGCTCTTCCACTTCTTCGAGGACATCTGCGCCATCCCGCGCGGGTCGGGCAACGAGAAGGGCATCAGCGACTTCCTCGTCGCGTTCGCGAAGGAGCGCGGGCTGTGGGTCTACCAGGACGATGTGTATAACGTCATCATCAAGAAGCCCGCGAGCGCGGGCGCCGAGGACGCGCCGGCCGTCATGCTACAGGGCCACATCGACATGGTGTGCGACAAGCGCGCCGGCGTGGAGCACGACTTCGAGCACGACGGCATCGACCTCGTGGTGAACGACGGCGTGCTCTCCGCGAACGGCACGACGCTCGGCGCGGACAACGGCGTGGCCGTGGCGCTCATGATGTGCGTGCTCGACGACGACGCCCTTGTGCACCCGGCGCTCGAGTGCGTGTTCACCACGGACGAGGAGACCGGCCTCGTGGGCGCCGAGACGCTCGACAAGTCGCAGATCGACGCGCGCATCATGGTGAACCTCGACTCCGAGGAGGAGGGCGTGGCGACCGTGTCGTGCGCCGGCGGCGTGGTGGCGACGCTCACGCGCGCCGTGACCCGCGAGCCCTTCCATGGCGCGTCGCTCACGCTCGAGATCTCCGGCCTGCAGGGCGGCCACTCCGGTCAGGACATCGACCGCGAGCGCGGCAACGGCGACCTCATCATGGCGCGCATCATCGAGAAGCTCATGCGCACGGGCGCGCCGCACCTGGTGAGCATCGACGGTGGCACGAAGGACAACGCCATCAACCGCGAGAGCACGGCGGTGCTCATGTACGTGGACGCCGCGGAGGCCTACGCCGCCGCCGACGTCGCGCAGGGCATGGTCGACGCCGTCACCGCCGAGCTCGAGGTCTTCGACCCCGGGTTCACCTGCGCGATCGAGGTCGTGGACGATGCGGGGGCCGAGGTGATGAGCGACGCTGACGCGCGCGCGTTCGTGGGCGCGCTGCGCCTCGCTCCGAACGGCGTGATGCGCCGCAACGTCGCGGCGGACGGCTCGGTCGAGGTCTCGTCGAACATCGGCGTGGTCGCCACCGAGGCCGACCAGGTGAAGTTCCTGCTCTCGCCCCGCTCGTCCATCACCTCGCTCCAGGAGGATGTCAAGGAGCGCATCCGCACGCTCGCCGACGCCTTCGGCTTCGACGCGGTGTTCGAGAACGAGTACCCCGGCTGGAGCTATACCGAGCACTCGCACGTGCGCGAGGTCTTCCAGGAGAGCTACCGCGAGCTCTTCGGCAAGGAACTGCGCATCGAGTCCATCCACGCCGGCCTCGAGTGCGGCCTGTTCGCCGAGGCGCTGCCCGGGCTGGACGCCATCGCCGTCGGCCCCACGCTCTCGGACGTCCACACGCCCGACGAGCACCTGGAGCTCGCGTCGTTCGAGCGCTTCTACGAGCTGCTCGTCGATGCGCTGCGCCGCCTCGCCGCGTAGCCTGACGCACGCATCGCGCCGCCGGTGCCCGTGTGCCGGCGGCGCTCGTTTTGATAAAAAGCAGACAGGCTGGGTTTTATCATGTCGTCCAATGATAAAAACCAGCCTGTCTGCTTTTTATCATGTGACTACCAGGCGGTGAAGGGGGCGTTCTCGACGCTCCAGTGCACGTCGCGGATATAGTCGCGCGCGCCCGCCGCGTCGCGCGCCTCGAGCAGTGCGAGGATGCGCCGATGCTCGTCGTTCGCCTGCTGCAGGAGCGCGCGCCCGGTGGGCTCGTCCACCGTCTCGTACCCGTGCTTGATGAAGCAGCGCTCGAACTGCCGGAGCAGCCCGACGAGCCGCTCGTTGCCGCTGCGCAGCGCGTAGGTGTGATGGAACTCGCGCTGCAGGTCGTCGTAGCGGCTCACGAGCCCGCGCCCGATGGCGGCGTCCATGGAGTCGATGAGGAAGCGGAACTGCGCGAAATCCTCGTCTTCGAGGCGCGGGCAGGCCAAAAACGCTGCCTGCCCGTCGAGCGGGCCGATGATCTCGAAGACCTCCCGCGCGCTCTGCCGGTCGAAGCCGCGCACGCGGAAGCCGCGGCGGGGGATGTTGTCGAGGTAGCCGTCGCAGGCGAGCTCGATGAGGGCCTCGCGGACCGGCGTGCGCGACACGCCGAGGGCGTCGCTGATGGCCTGCTCGCTCACGCGGTCGCCCGCGGAGAGCGCCCCCGCATCGATCTGATGGGCGATGTGCTCGTATACATGGTCTTTGAGCGGGCGACGGATGGCTTCCATGGGCGTTCCTTATCCGTGATGATCCATCCTTCCAGTATAGGGGCTGCGCGCTGCCGCGGCGCCCGCGACCGTTCACCGGAAACTATGCGCCTCTGTTAATAAATTGTATACAATATGCAAAAGAGCGCCGCGCCCTGCGCGCGGGCGTACCGTAGTCCCCATGCGGCGGGCGGGCGAGGCCCCGCTCGCTCCGAACCTAAAGGAGGAACCATGACCAAGTTCAGCCACGTCATCATCCGTCGTCCCGGCCGCTCGCTCAGCCAGGGCATCACGAGCGCCCCGGAGCTCGGCCAGCCCATCTACGAGCGCGCCATCGAGGAGCACTACGACTACGAGCACGCGCTCGAGCAGTGCGGCGTCGACGTGACGGTGCTGCCGGCGCTCGAGGAGTACCCGGACAGCTGCTTCGTCGAGGACCCGGCGGTCATCACCCGCTGCGGCGCCATCATCACCAACCCCGGCGCGGCCACCCGCAACGGCGAGAAGGTGGCCATCGAGCCGGTCGTCCGCCGCTTCTTCGACGACGAGCACGTGAAGCGCATCGAGGCTCCCGGCACCCTCGAGGGCGGCGACGTCATGATGGTGGGCGACCACTTCTACGTCGGCCGCTCCGCACGCACGAACGAGGAGGGCATCCGCCAGTTCATCGAGATCCTCGAGGGCTGGGGCCTCGAGGGCTCCGAGGTGCCGCTCGAGGAGGTGCTGCACCTCAAGACCGGCGTGAACTACATCGAGAACGGCAACATGCTCGTCTCGGGCGAGTTCATCGACAAGCCGGATTTCGCCCAGTACAACAAGATCGTCGTGCCCGAGGAGGAGGCCTACGGCGCGAACTGCATCTGGGTGAACGGCACCGTCATCGTGGCCGAGGGCTACCCGACCGTGCTCAAGGCGGTCCAGGACCTGGGCTATAAGACGCTCGTGGTCGACACCTCCGAGTACCGCAAGGTCGACGGCGGCCTCTCCTGCCTGTCCCTGCGCTTCTAAGCCTGTCCCGTGCCCCGTCTTCCCGCGCGCATGCGTCGGCCAGGCGGGGCGCCTTGTGAGAGGAGCTTCCATGTTTGATATACGAGCGGCGGCGGAGGGCGTCCTGGACGACGCGATCCAAGACCGCCGCGCCCTGCACCGGTGCCCCGAGGTGGGCTTTGCGACCCCGGACACGGCCGCGTATGTGGGGCGCGCCCTGGACGGGATGGGCATCGCCTGGCGCCCGTGCGGCGGCGCCATCCCGCAGGAGACGATCGACCTCTACGAGCGCGGCGGCTACGGCCATTACGAGGAGACGACCGGCATCGTGGCCACGATCGGCTCCGGGAGCCCGTGCATCCTGCTCCGCGCCGATATGGACGCGCTGCCCATGGACGAGGAGACGGGGTTGCCGTTCTCCTCGGAGCGCGCGGGCGCCATGCACGCCTGCGGGCACGACGCGCACACGGCGATGCTCCTGGGCGCGGCGCGGATCCTCAAGGAGCACGAGGAGGAACTGCCCGGCACGGTCAAGCTCATGTTCCAGCCCGGCGAGGAGATGGGCATGGGATCTGCGCTCATGATGCAAGACGGCCTTTTGGAGAGCCCGCGCGTGGACGCGGCCTTCGCCCTGCACGTCATGCCCGACAAGCCGCTCGGCCAGGTGTTCTACGCCCCCGGCGCGTCTACCTCGTCCATGGACTGCTGGGCCATCACGGTGCGCGGCCGCGGCGGGCACAGCTCGCAGCCGCAGCTCACCATCGACCCCAACATGATCGCCACGCAGATCTACACCCAGCTCAACCTGCTGTTCACGCGCGAGGCCGACCCCTCCAAGATGGTGACGTTCTCCATCGGGGCGCTCGCGGGCGGCACCCTCACCAACATCATCCCCGACGAGGCGGTGCTGCAGGCGAACATGCGCACGCTCAGCACGCCCGACCGCGACCACCTGCTCGCCCGCGTGCCCGAGATGGCCGAGTGCATCGCGCGCGCCTGGCGCGGGACGTGCGACATCGACCTCATCGAGATGCCCACCACCGAGAACGACCCGCAGTTCCTGCCCGAGGCGATCGAGTTCATCGGCGGCGTGCTCGGCGAGGACGCGGTGCACCGATGCGAGCCCATGGCGGGGTCGGAGGACTTCTCGTACGTGAGCCAGGCGGTGCCCTCGGCGTTCGTGCAGCTCGGCGTCGGCGCCCCCGGCTGGGCCCCGGTGCACAACAGCAAGATGGTGCTCGACGAGTCCGCGCTGGCGTGCGGCGTGGCGGCGCACGTGGCCGTCGCGCTCGGCTGGCTCCGCCGCCATGCGGGCGATCCCGATCCGAAGGAGTAAGGCATGCTCGGCAAACTGACCAAACGAGAGCTCTCCGTGTTCCTCGTCCTGTTCTTCGTGGGGCTCGTGTGCAGCATCGACAAGTCGCTCATCGGCGTGGCGACGCCCATCATCCGCGAGCAGTTCGGCTACAGCGCCTCGGAGTTCGCGAACGTCACGAACATGTACTACGCGAGCAACATCATCATGACCTTCGTCTCCGGCTACATCATGGACCGCTTCGGCTTCAAGCCGTTCATGGCCACGTGCCTGGCGCTGCTGGGCATCTCGTCGGCGACGTTCGGGCTCGCGGGCTTCATGGGGTCCGCCGCGGGCAGCGCCACGGGCGTGCTCATGGGGCTTCTGTTCTCGCGCTTCGTGGTGGGCATCGGCCAGACCGGCTATTCCAACGGCCTGGCGAAGGCCATCGTGGAGAGCTTCAAACCCGAGGTCTGCCAGGGCGTGCAGGCCATCGTCCTCACCACGACGGGCATCGGGTCCATCCTCGTGTACACCGTCTTCACGATGCTCGTGAACGAGAGCTGGCAGCTCGCGTACTTCGTGCTCGCGGCCTTCTTCATCGTGGCGTTCGTGCTCATGGTGGCCGTGGTGCCGCACAAGCGCACGCCTCCCGAGGAGAAGGTGTCGCTGCTCTCGGCGTGGAAGCACAAGACGGTCATCGTGCTCGGCGTATCGCTGCTGTGCAACAACATGGCGAGCATGGTCATGATGATCTGGCTGCCGTCCTACCTGGACACCATCCCCGTCATCCAGGCGGAGATGGTGGCGAACCCCCAGCTCATCACCATGATCCTTATCGGGTACGCCGTGGTCATGGGCGTCGCGATGGCGGTCTCAGACCCCATCACGCGCCGCTACTTCCGCGGGCGCGAGCGCGTGCTCGCCACGGTGTCCGGCCTGGGCGCGGCCGCCTCGATGTGGCTCATGACCTCGTCGAGCAACCTGGCCGTCATCGTGGTGTTCCTCTACGTCTCGACGTTCCTCGCCTCGCTCATGTTCACGCTCATCCTGAACCTGCCGTTCGCCGAGCGCGCCGACGGCTCGGGCACCCTCGTCGCCCCGTCGATGATGTCCTCGGCCAACGCGACCATGAACGTGCTGTGCTTCGCGGGCACGATGTTCGGCAACACGGTCGTCGCGGGCATCGCCGACGCCGCCGGGTTCTCGATGGGGTTCGCGGCGCTCGTGGTGCCGCTCGTGATCTCGGGCGTGGTACTCTTCCTGCTGCCCAAGACGAAGTAGCGCGCTCGCGGCACCACCCTGCCAACAACGGATACATGCAAGCGGACAGGCTGGTGATAAAACCAGCCTGTCCGCTTTTTATCATCTCGCGGCGGGGGAGGGGGCGCGCCGCGCTCATGTCCGGGTGATGGGGTAGACTGATGTGAGCCAACCCGTGAAAGAGAGGACGCCCCGCATGTCAGATACCGCCCAAGCGCCCGAGGGCGCCGCCCGCCGCACGTTCGCCGTCATCGACGGCAACTCGCTCATGCACCGCGCCTTCCACGCCGTGCCGCCCACCATGAACGCGCCGGACGGCACGCCCACGAACGCCATCTTCGGCTTCCTCAACATGTTCCTCAAGATGGTCGACGCCTTCCACCCGGACGGCGTCGCCGTCGCCTTCGACAAGGGCAAGCCGCGCGTGCGCATGGAGATGCTCCCGCAGTACAAGGCGCAGCGCCCGCCCATGGACCCCGCCCTGCGCGCCCAGTTCCCGCGCGTGAAGGAGCTTCTCGCGCACCTCTCCGTGCCCGTGCTCGAAGCCGAGGGCTGGGAGGGCGACGACATCCTGGGCACGCTCGCGCGCGCGGGCGAGGAGGCCGGCTGCGACATGCTCCTCATCACGGGCGACCGCGACATGTACCAGCTCACCACCGACCACGTGAAGGTCGTGGGCACCAAGAAGGGACTCTCGGATGTGCAGATCATGACGCCCGAGACCGTCGAGGACCTCTACCACGGCATCACGCCCGCGCTCGTGCCGGATTTCTACGGCCTCAAGGGCGATACCTCGGACAACATCCCGGGCGTGCCCGGCATCGGCCCCAAGAAGGCGAGCGCGCTCATCGCGCAGTACGGCTCGCTCGACGAGGTCATCGCGCACGCCGACGAGGTCAAGGGCAAGATGGGCGAGAACCTGCGCGCGCACATCGACGACGCGCTGCTCTCGCGCCGCGTGGCGACCATCCAGACGAACGCCCCGGTCGAGCTCGATTTCGAGCACACGGCCTTCCCGGCCTACGACGCCCAGGCCGTCTCGGACACCCTGGGCGAGCTCGGCATCATGTCCATGCAGAACCGCTTCCTCGCGCTCCTGGGCGAGGACGCGGGAGGCGCCGTTGCCTCCGCGCTCGAGATGCCGCGCGTGCTCACGGTGCGCGGGGACGACGCGGCCGCCGCGCAGGAGGCCTTCGGGCTCATCGACGGCGCCATCGAGGCGGGGGAGTGGGTCGCTGCGCTCATCGACGACGACAAGGCCGCCGGCGCGCTCTTCGGGCTCACGCACACGCTCTGGGTGGCCGCAGGCGATGCGCTCCTCTCGTTCGAGGAGCCGGACGGCGCCGCCGCGCCCACCCCGGAGGTCGTCGCGGTTGCCGCCGAGCACGGCGCGGACTGCGCCGCCGGGCTCATCCGGGGGGTTCTGTTGCTGCTCTTCGACCGCGCGCGCCTCGCCTCGCCCGACGTGAAGGCGCTCATGCACGAGCTCTCGCCCGTGGACTCCTCCCTGCCCGAGGCGCACGACCCGCTCGCGGTAGCCCCCGCGCGCCTCTTTGACACCACGGTCGCGGCGTACCTGCTCGACTCGGTGCACTCCGACTTCGACGCGGCCTACCTCGCGGACACCTACCTGCGCTCCGCGCTTCCCCCGGCGGCGGGGGAGGAGGGCGCCGCGCCGGACGCCGTGAGCGCGGCGGCGCGCTCGGCCGTCGTGTCGCGCGCGGTGGTGGGCAAACTCGAGCAGGCGCTCGAGAGCGAGGGATCGCTCGCGGTGTTCCACGACATCGAGATGCCGCTCGTGGGCGTGCTCGCCATCATGGAGCGCACGGGCATGTACGTCGAGCCGGAGCGCCTGGCCGAGCTCTCCGCCGAGCTCGGGGCGCAGATCGACGCGCTCGCGGCCCGCATCCGCGAGCTCGCGGGCGACGAGACGTTCAACATCTCGAGCCCCATGCAGCTCTCGCACATCCTCTTCGACGTGATGGGGCTCCCCACGAAGGGCCTCAAGAAGACGCACCGCGGCTACTACTCCACGAACGCCCGCGTGCTCGAGGAGCTCGCGCGCGACAACGAGTTCGTCCGCCTCATCCTCGAGTACCGCGAGAAGACGAAGATCAAGTCGACCTACCTCGACACGCTGGGGCCGCTCGCGCGCGAGATGGGCGACGGCCGCGTGCACACCACGTACAACCAGGCCATCACCGCCACGGGGCGCCTTTCGTCGTCCAACCCCAACCTGCAGAACATCCCCACGCGCTCCGAACTGGGGCACACGGTCAAGACGGCGTTCTCGGTGGCGCCGGGCAGCGTCTTCATGGCGGTGGACTATTCGCAGATCGAGCTCCGGCTGCTCGCGCACCTCTCGGGCGACGAGCACCTGGTCGCGGCCTTCAACGAGGGCGAGGACTTCCACGCGGAGACCGCCGCGCGCGTGTTCGGCGTGCCCGTCGAGGAGGTCACGCCCCAGCTGCGCAGCCGCGCGAAGGCCGTGAACTTCGGCATCGTGTACGGCCAGCAGGCGTTCGGATTGTCGCAGTCGCTCGACATCCCGCTCGCGGAGGCGCGCGAGATGATCGAGGCGTACTTCCGCGCGTACCCCGGCGTGCGCACCTACCTCGACCGCACGGTCGAGGAGGCGAAGCGCCTGGGCTACGCCGAGACGATGTTCGGGCGCCGCCGCCCCATCCCCGAGCTCAAGCTGCGCAACCCCGCGCAGCGGAGCTTCGGCGAGCGCACGGCTATGAACCACCCCATGCAGGGCAGCGCCGCCGACATCATCAAGATCGCGATGAACCGCGTGGCGCGCCGCCTGCGCGACGACGGCTTCCGCGCGCGCATGATCTTGCAGGTGCACGACGAGCTCGACTTCGAGTGCCCGCTGGACGAGGTCGAGGCGCTCGCTGACATGGTGCGCTCCGAGATGGAGGGCGTCGTCGCGCTCAAGGTGCCGCTCATCGCCGAGGTCTCGTGCGGCGAGACCTGGGCGGACGCGAAGTAGTCCGCACCGCGCGAGGCTCGTTTGCGCGGCGGCCCGTGCCCGGGTGCCCGGCCGCCGCACCTGCCGTCTCGCGCAGCACCTCCGGCACCCGAGCACGCGAAGGAACCGCATCTGGTTGAAGGGAAGCTATGGCGACCGTACTCGACGATACCGCACTCGACCGCGTCCGCGTCATCGCGGCGGATATGGACTGCACCTTGCTCGCGGACGACGGCACGATGCCGCCCGGCATGCCCGACCGCATCCGCGCCCTCGATGCGGCGGGCATCACGTTCTGCGCGGCGAGCGGGCGGCCGAGCTACACGCTGCGCGCCATGTTCGACGAGGTGGCCGACCATATGGCGTTCATCTCGGACAACGGCGCCGCCATCTCGTACCGGGGCGAGCTCGTCTACAAGGACCTCATCGAGGTCTCCGCCTACCAGGAGCTTCTGGCCTTCACGTTTGCGGACGGCCGCGGCATCCCCACGGTCTGCGGACTCGACGCCTGCTTCATCTCCCGGAGCGCCGAGTGCTTCGACAGCTACTTCCGCACGTTCTACAAGCACATCGTCTACCTCGACTCCCTCGAGGAGCTCGACGCGGACGTCAACAAGTACACGGTCTACTTTCCCGAGCACGACGCCGAGGAGGTCTACGCCGAGGCGTACCGCGACCGCTGGGGCGAGCGCTTCTCGGTCACGAACGCCGGCAAGATGTGGATTGACATCATGAACCCGTGGGTCGACAAGGGCCAGGGGCTCGAGCGGCTGTGCGCGCACCTGGGAGCGTCGCCCGCGGACGCGATGGCGCTCGGCGACACGTACAACGACATCCCCATGCTCAAGGTCGCGGGGCACAGCTACGTGGTCGCCAACGCCGAGGAGCACATGCGCGCGCATGCGCGCTTCGTGGCACCCTCCAACAACGAGCGCGGCGTGGCGCAGGTCATCGATGCCGTGCTCGCGGCTCAGCGTCGGTAAGCGCGGCCCGCGCTCCTTCGTTCATAATCTCGAAACATTATGCATCGCGAAATACTTTAGCTTGGCAAAGCGTTTGGGCATCGGGTAGGATACCGTTCAACCCGCGACACCTACCGTTCGCGGAGTTGGGATTGCAACGCGCGACGGGAGCATCTGGTGCAGAACACGATGGCGACATACGAGGCGATGGCGATGAGCGCCATCCTGCCCGGCGCATGCGCCATCAACGCCCAGCAGCGACGCCAGCGTGCAATCTCGCGACGACGATAACCGGTCGTCTCTGTCCGCGCATCTCGCGCACAAGAGTCCCGATAAGGTTTGTCGTCGTCCCATCGTATGGGCAGCGTGCCGCCCAGGGCTACCCATATCGCCCTGCTGCGAACGCGCTACGGTTTTGCCATGCCTGCCCCATACCCCCGGACATCTTCATATCCTTTGACGGGCTCGTCCGCTTCACCCCTGTTTGAAAGGACGCACCCATGAACAAGGAAACCGCCAAGGAAAAGGTCGTGCTCGCGTACTCCGGTGGCCTCGACACCTCCGTCTGCGTGAAGTGGCTCCAGGAGGAGCTCGGCTACGACGTCATCTGCGTGCTCGGCAACGTGGGCCAGGAGCACGACGGCCTGGAGAAGATCGAGGCGAAGGCCAAGGCGCTCGGCGTCGTGGCGTGCGAGGTCGTGGACATGCGCGAGGAGTTCGCCGACGAGTACCTCACCTGCGCCATCGCGGCGAACGCGATGTACGAGAACAAGTACCCGCTGCTCTCCGCCCTCTCGCGGCCGCTCATCTCCAAGCACCTCGTCGACGCCGCGCACAAGTACGGCGCGACCGCCGTGGCGCACGGCTGCACGGGCAAGGGCAACGACCAGGTGCGCTTCGAGACCTCCATCATGGCGCTCGACCCCGCGCTCAAGGTGATCGCGCCCGTGCGCGAGTGGGACCTGGGCATGCGCCCGGACGAGATCGCCTACGCCAAGGCGCACGGCGTGCCGGTGCCGGTGAGCCTCGACAAGCCGTACTCCATCGACGACAACCTCTGGGGACGCGCGATCGAGGCGGGCGTGCTCGAGGACCCGTGGAACGAGCCACCGGCGGACATCTGGACGATGACCGTCGACCCCACCGAGGCGCCGGACGAGCCCACCTACGTGGAGATCGGGTTCGAAGCGGGCGTGCCGGTGAGCCTGAACGGCGAGCAGATGGGCCTGGTCGAGCTCGTGGAGCAGCTGAACGGCATCGCCGGCGCGGCGGGCTACGGGCGCATCGACATGATCGAGAACCGCTACGTGGGCATCAAGAGCCGCGAGTGCTATGAGGTGCCGGCCGGCCTCGCCATCATCCAGGCGCACAAGGCGCTCGAGGACCTCTGCCTGGAGCGCGACGTGCTCCACATGAAGCTCGGGCTCGAGCAGACGTGGGCGGACCAGGTGTACAACGGCCGGTGGTTCAGTCCGCTCAAGCAGGCGCTCGACGCCTTCATGGGCGCGACGCAGGCGCAGCTCACCGGCGAGGTGAAGCTCAAGCTGTACAAGGGCTCGTGCGTGGTGGTGGGACGCCGCAGCGCCGCCGCCCTCTACGACCAGGCGCTCGCCACCTACGACAACGACGACGCCTTCGACCAGAAGGCCGCGAAGGGTTTCATCGACATCCAGGCGCTCTCCATCAAGACCTGGGCCATGAAGCAGGCACAGCTCGCGCAGGCTGAGGACGCGGTGAGCGGGAGCGCGCAGGCGCTGTTCGGCGTCGTCGAGGGCGGTGCCGCGGAGCCCGCGGTCGCCCAGGCGGCGGCGCTCTAGCCCGGCAGCCATTGCTTTGGAGGATCATCATCCCGCGGAAAGGGGCCAGCATGTACGGCATGGATATCGATATCGCGAAGGCGCAGGCGATTCCCTCCTCGCTCAAGGCGTGGACGGAGCAGGGTGGCAAGGGGCCGCGCGCCCTCGTCGCAGAGCTCGGATCCGCGGAGCCCGCGCCGACGGAGCACGAGGCGGTCTACACCGTCAAGGGGTGGACGCATGCGTGCGGGCCGTTCGCGCACGCGGCGCAGCTCGGGCTCATGTAGATGGGTCATTTGGGGACGTGTTCGTTTCAACCCATCCGCGCGGACGAGGCGGATGGCACGAGGAGGTCGGCGCGGATGGCGCTGTGGAGCGGTAGGTTCGAGGAGGATGCGGCGCCGGTGACGCGGGCGTTCGGCGCGTCTCTCCCGGTTGACAAGGCGCTGTACAAGCAGGATATCGCCGGGTCGCGCGCGCATGCGAAGATGCTCGCCGCGCAGGGCATCATCCCCGAGGAGGACGCCAAGGCCATCTGCGCGGGGCTCGACGCCATCGAGGCTGATATCGACGCCGGCTCCTTCGTCTTCGACATCGCCGACGAGGACATCCACATGGCAATCGAGGCGGAGCTCACGCGGCGCATCGGTCCGGCGGGCGGTCGCCTCCACACGGGGCGTTCGCGCAACGACCAGGTGGCGACTGACACGCGCCTCGCCGCGAAGGCGCTCGCCAAGCGCCTCATGGAG
Organism: Enorma timonensis; assembly: GCF_000321165.1. Taxonomy (NCBI): domain Bacteria; kingdom Bacillati; phylum Actinomycetota; class Coriobacteriia; order Coriobacteriales; family Coriobacteriaceae; genus Enorma; species Enorma timonensis. The sequence continues at coordinate 17,650 of NZ_CAPF01000032.1, read as the reverse complement.
GCGAACCTGGGGCTTCGGCGCACCCTGCTCGACGCGGCGGAGGCCGCGGGCGACACCATCCTGCCTGGCATGACGCACCTGCAGCACGCGCAGCCCGTGCTCCTCGCGCACCACCTGCTCGCATATGCATGGATGCTCACGCGCGACTTCACGCGCCTTACCGCGGCCTTCGACGCCGCCGACGCCTCGCCGCTCGGCGCGGCAGCGCTCGCTGGCACCACCTATCCGCTCGACCGGCACATGACGGCGGGGCTCCTGGGTTTCTCGCGCGTGATCGAGAACTCGCTCGACGCCGTGAGCGACCGCGACTTCCTGCTCGACCTCGAGTACGCCTGCTCGGTCATGGCGGTGCACCTCTCGCGCCTCGCCGAGGAGATCGTGCTGTGGAGCAGCCAGGAGTTCGGCTTCATCACGTTGTCCGACGCCTACTCCACCGGCTCGTCCATCATGCCGCAGAAGAAGAACCCCGACTTCGCCGAGCTCATCCGCGGCAAGTGCGGGCGCGTGGTGGGCGACCTCGTGCAGTTGCTCGTGACGTGTAAGGGCCTGCCGCTCGCCTATAACAAGGACATGCAGGAGGACAAGGAGGGCGCGCTCGACGCGGCATGCACGCTCGAGCAGTGCCTCGCGGTCATGACGGGCATGGTGGGCACCTGGACGGTGAACGCGGACCGCATGCGCGCCGTGATGCACCGCGGGCACCTCGCGGCGACCGACGTGGCCGATTACCTGGCGAAGCGCGGCATGCCGTTCCGCGAGGCGCATGCCGTGGTGGGCCACCTGGTGCTCGAGGCCGAGAAGGCGGGCTGCGATATCTCCGAGCTGCCGTTTGAGGTGTTCCACGAGGCGAGCGAGCTCTTCGGCGAGGACATCGCGGGCGCGCTCGACCTCGACGCCATCGTCGCGGCGCGCACCACCGAGGGCGGGACTGCGCCTTCCGCCGTAAAGGAGCAGTTCAAGCGCGCGCGGGCGCGTTACCTCGTGGACGAGAACGCTGTGCGCCTGCTCTCGCCCGTCGTCGAGATGGGGTCTGCCGCGGAGTGGTGACGCCGAACTGCCGAAGATTTACGTTTCCCGTTGCCCAATCCTGCGGAAACAGCGTGCCTTGCGGCGCCCGGTTTCCCAAAGTGCGCGAAACGAGCGTTTTATGAGGGGGTAGCCGAGTGGCCGACACAAGGGCGACTCGGCTACCTGCATGTTTGTTAGCGTGCAACCCCTTGCTACTTCCAGGGGCGCCTATAAACCGTTCGTTTCGCGTCGTTTGGGATCGTCGGCCCGATTGAGGGGCCCCTGGAGGGCGCGCTTACTGCTTCGAGCTCACGTAGCTCTCATCGATCGTGATCTTCGCGATGGAGCGCGGGTAGTGCCCCTGCACGAGCTTCGTCATGCGTTCGCGCAGCTCAGCGGGGGAGAGCGGGAGGTCGGTCGGGCGCACGCAGTCGAAGAGGATGTTCGTGTGCGTGGGGCCGGGCACGCAGCGCACGTCGTGGACGGTGATGCGCGGGTCGATCTCGCGCGCCTGCTCGGCGATCCAGTTGCGCATGTTCTTCACCTGCGGGTCGTCGGTCACGATGGGGTCGTAGTGTAGCGTGACGATGAGCCCGTCGTGCTCCTTGAAGTCCTGCTCGATGTTATCGATGAGGTCGTGACTTTCCATGGGGTCGGCCTCGGCCGCCATCTCCACGTGGGCGCTCGCGAACTGCCGGCCCGGGCCGTAGTCGTGCACCATGAGGTCGTGCGTGCCGAGGACGCCGGGGTAGCTCATGATCTTGTCGTGGATGTGGGCGACGAGCTCCGGGCTCGGTGCCTGGCCGAGGAGCGGGCTGATGGTCTCGCCCAGGAGCTGCACGCCGCTCACGCAGATGAAGGCGCCCACCGCGGCGCCCGCCCAGCCGTCGAGCTCGATGCCGGTCACGTGCGAGATGCAGGCGCAGGCGAGCACCGCGGCCGTGCTGATGACGTCGTTGCGCGAGTCGATCGCCGTCGCGGTGAGCGTGTCGGAATCGATGCGCCGGCCGATGGTGCGGTTGAACACCGCCATCCAGAGCTTCACGACGATGGAGAGCGCGAGCACCGCCACGAGCGCGCCGGAGAACTCGGTGGGGGTGGGGGCGATGATCTTCTGGATGGACGAGAGCGTGAGGTTGATGCCGATGGTGAGCACGAGCGCGGCGACGACGAGGCCCGCGAGGTACTCGTAGCGGCCGTGGCCGTAGGGGTGCTCGGGGTCGGCGGGGCGGCTCGCGAGCTTGAAGCCGAGCAGGCTCACGATGTTCGAGGCGGCGTCCGAGAGGTTGTTGAACGCGTCAGCGACGATCGAGACCGACCCGGAGGCGAGCCCGATCACCCCCTTGCCCGCGCAGAGCAGGATGTTGCAGATGATGCCGACGATCCCCGCGAACTGCCCGTAGCGCGTGCGCACGGCGGGGTCGGCGGTGTTCTCGTAGTCGCGGACGAACCTCTTGACGAGCCATTCGGTCATGATGCAGCCTCCTTTGTCGAGGCGGTATTGTACTCCTGAATGGGGTGCGGCCCGGTCGGGTTTCCGAGCCCGTGCGCGGGCGCGGGCGCGCGTGGAGCCGCCGCCACAACATCTAGGTCAAGGGTGAATCTTTGGAGATTCTGGGGGATGGCGCGCAGGGGCTTCCGAAGAAGTTATGGATTTCCGCAAGCGGTTCCGAATGCCGCCCCGTGCGTCCCCGCAGGTACTAAATGTGCGTGCGCGAAAGCTATCTTTCCCCTCAACAAACCGCTGACCGCCCCGCCGCCCGCCTCACGTCCCTGAGCTGCTGAAACACAATATATAGTGCTCAGTGAATAAACTTTCACAGCATATGGTGATGCCAACTTCGCGTAAGATGGAGCGGCAGAAGTTTTCAGACGGACATCTTACGGCACCAGGCCGATAACCATGAAGGGCACGCCATGAAGATCATCAAGCGCAGCGGCATCGAGGTCGCGTTCGACATCACGAAGATCGAGAACGCCATCCGGGCGGCGAACGGGGACGTCGCGGACAGCGACCGCCTCTCCGAGCGCCAGGTCATCTACGCATCGCAGAACGTCGCCGAGGCGTGCGAGAACGCCGGCCACACGGTTTCGGTCGAGGAGATCCAGGACCTCGTGGAGGACGAGCTCATGAAGCTCGACAAGTTCGAGGTGGCGCGCAAGTACATCATCTACCGCTACGTGCAGAGCCTGAAGCGCCAGAAGAACACCACGGACGACAAGATTCTCTCGCTCATCGAGTGCAACAACGAAGAGGTCAAGCAGGAGAACTCCAACAAGAACCCCACGGTGAACTCCGTGCAGCGCGACTACATGGCAGGCGAGGTGTCCAAGGACCTCACCCAGCGCGTGCTGCTCCCGGCCGACGTGGTCGAGGCGCACAACGAGGGCATCATCCACTTCCACGATTCGGATTACTTCGCGCAGCACATGCACAACTGCGACCTCGTGAACCTCGAGGACATGCTGCAGAACGGCACTGTCATCTCCGGCACCATGATCGAGCGGCCGCACAGCTTCTCGACGGCCTGCAACATCGCCACGCAGATCATCGCGCAGGTCGCGAGCTGCCAGTACGGCGGCCAGTCCATCTCGCTCACGCACCTCGCGCCGTTCGTCGAGGTGAGCCGCCAGAAGATTCGCCGTCAGGTGGAGCGCGAGCTCGCCGAGCTCGGCCTCGAGGCGCAGGGCGACAAGATCTCCGAGGTCGTGGAGGACCGCCTGCGCGACGAGATCCGCCGCGGCGTGCAGACCATCCAGTACCAGGTCGTGACCCTCATGACCACGAACGGCCAGGCGCCCTTCGTGACCGTGTTCATGTACCTGGGCGAGGCGCGCTCCGAGGCCGAGAAGCACGACCTGGCGCTCATCATCGAGGAGACGCTCCGCCAGCGCTACGAGGGCGTGAAGAACGAGCAGGGCGTGTGGATCACCCCGGCGTTCCCCAAGCTCATCTACGTGCTCGACGAGGACAACGTCTACGAGGGGAGCCCGTACTTCTACCTCACGCAGCTCGCGGCCAAGTGCACCGCCAAGCGCATGGTGCCCGACTACATCTCCGCCAAGAAGATGCGCGAGCTCAAGCTCTCGAAGGGCGAGAAGCCGGGCGAGGGCGACGTCTACACCTGCATGGGCTGCCGCAGCTTCCTCACGCCGGACCGCTCGGGCAACGGCTTCGACAACGTGGCGCGCGCCAAGAACTACGAGCCCGGCAAGCCGAAGTACTACGGCCGCTTCAACCAGGGCGTCGTGACCATCAACCTCGTGGACGTGGCCTGCTCCTCCGGCCGTGACGAGCAGCGCTTCTGGGAGATCTTCGACGAGCGCCTGGAGCTCTGCCACAAGGCGCTGCGCTGCCGCCACGAGCGCCTGAAGGGCACGATCTCCGACGCCGCGCCGATCCTGTGGCAGTACGGCGCGCTCGCCCGCCTCGACAAGGGCGAGACCATCGACAAGCTGCTCTACGGCGGGTACTCCACCATCAGCCTGGGCTACGCCGGCCTGTACGAGTGCGTGAAGTACATGAAGGGCGTGAGCCACACCGACGAGCACGGCAAGGACTTCGCGATCGCCGTCATGCAGCGCATGAACGACAAGTGCGCCGAGTGGAAGGCCGCCGAGGACATCGACTACTCGCTCTACGGCACGCCGCTCGAGTCGACCACCTACAAGTTCGCGAAGTGCCTGCAGCGCCGCTTCGGCATCATCCCGGGCGTGACGGACAAGGGCTACATCACGAACAGCTACCACGTGCACGTGAGCGAGGAGATCGACGCCTTCGACAAGCTGAAGTTCGAGAGCGAGTTCCAGGCGCTCTCGCCGGGCGGCGCGATTTCCTACGTCGAGGTGCCCAACATGCAGGACAACCTCAAGGCGGTCATCCGCGTGATGCAGTACATCTACGAGAACATCATGTACGCCGAGCTCAACACCAAGAGCGACTACTGCCAGGTGTGTGGCTACGACGGCGAGATCCGCATCGTGGAGGACGACGGCAAGCTCGTGTGGGAGTGCCCCAACTGCGGCAACCGCGACCAGGAGAAGATGAACGTCGCGCGCCGTACCTGCGGCTACATCGGGACGCAGTTCTGGAACCAGGGTCGTACCGAGGAGATCCGCGACCGCGTGCTGCACCTGTAGGGAAGCGGCTTTTGGGTGGAACCCCCGAACACATCGTCTTGTGCCCGGATGGCGCTTGCGCGCCGCGCATGGGCCGATGTGTTCGGGGGTTTGCCATAGCCATGCCCCTATGAGTTGGGTGGGCGAGCGATGTGACGAGTATGTTATCGTGCGCAATGTGATGCCTTATCAGGTACGATATTACGTATCGGATTGCGTTCAAAGGAGCAACCATGGCGACTGCGATCTATTCGTCTGCGGCGCTCAAGACGCGGCAGCGCGAGGTGAAGGATGCTGCGCGCGAGCAAGTCGTTCACATCACCGAAAATGGGAACGCTGCGTTCGTGCTCATGAGCGAGGAGCTTTACGACCGGAATCTCGAGCTCGCGGCCGAGCGTGCCGTCGCCGAGGCGCGGGTGGCCATGGTGCTTGAGCGCGGCCGCGCGGATAGGGTTGCTGGCCGCTATGTCGAGGGCACGGAGGACGCGCTCGCAGAGATCGAACGCCGGGCGGCGCAACGTGGCTAGGATGATCTACACCGAGGGCTTCCTTGACGACGCCGCAGCCATCTGGTCGGAGCGGGTGAAAAGGAGCCTCGTGCAGGCGCTCGCCGCGCTTGAATCGTTTCCCGAGATCGGCTCCACCGATGTTGCCGATTCCATCCGCGAGCGCTACGGCTCTGAGGTTCGCAAGATGACGGTTGGTTCGTTCATCCTCGTGTACGAGTACGATCGCACAGCGGACGAGGTGTGGGTCTACGGCCTCGTTCCCATGAGGCGCGCCCGCTGAGCGCGTAGTGTTCTGAAAGCAGCCGATGCCATCGGCGTGAGGGGAGTCCGATGAACTACGCAGAGATCAAGTACTTCGATATCGCCAACGGCGAGGGCGTGCGGACGACGCTCTTCGTGAGCGGGTGCCGGCGCGGGTGCCCGGGGTGCTTCAACTCGGGCGCCTGGAGCTTCGCGGCGGGGGAGCCCTTCACGCGCGCGGTCGAGGACAAGATCATCGCGAGCCTCGACCACCCCTTCTGCGACGGTCTCACCGTGCTCGGCGGCGAGCCCATGGAACCCGAGAACCAGCGGGGGCTCGTGGAGTTCCTCGAGCGCGTGCGCGAGCGCTTCCCGCGCGGCGCGCGGCCGGACGGCTCGCCTGCCAAGACCATCTGGTGCTTCACGGGGGACACGCTCGACGAGCTCATGCCGGGCGCGCGCCATCGCACCGAGGTGACCGGGCGCATGCTCGACTGCATCGACATCCTCGTGGACGGCCCCTGGGTGCAGGAGCTCCACGACATCTCCCTGCGGTTCCGCGGCTCCTCGAACCAGCGCCTCATCGACCTGAACGCGACGCGCACCGCGGCGGCCGAGCTGGGCTGCCCGCTCTCGGACGCCGTCCGCCTCTGGGAGGACGAGCGCGTCTACGCCACGCACAGCATGTAAAAATACCCCTGGGGTTATTTGACATGGCGCTGGCCCATGCCGTTCGCGGAGAAATCCGACCGTTTACCCTGCTCAACCAATTCAGGATAACAATATAACAATATCCTGAATATGTCGTTTCGACGGGAACGGGACTGGCCAGCTCGGCCCCGTCGGACAGGTTGTCGGATAGAGGGGTGAGAAACCATGATCACACTGTGGCAAGCTGTGCTGATCGCGCTCGTGGCCGTTTTGACCGAGCTCGACGGCAACATCTTCGGCGAGAACAAGATGCGCGAGCCCATCGTCACGGGCTTCCTCGTCGGCCTCATTTTGGGCGACGTCACCAAGGGTCTTGTGCTCGGAGCGCAGATGCAGCTCATGTGGATGGGTGCGACTGCGATTGGCCCCACCGCTGGTCTGGACATCGGCACCGGCGGCACCGTTGGCGCGGCGGTTGCCATCGCTACGGGTACCGGCCTGGAGAGCGCCATCATGTTCGGCGTCCCCGTGTCGGTCATCATGCAGTTCGTGAACACGCTGCTCATGGCCGCGTACTCCGGCGTGATGCTTGAGGCTGACAAGGCTATCGAGCAGCTCAAGATCGCTAAGCTCACTGCGCTGCACTGGATGTGCGTACTGCTTTCGGCCATCAAGACCTTCGTGCTCATCTTCATGCTGATGTATCTCGGCGGCGATCTTATCGACGCTATCGTGGGCGGTCTGCCCGATTGGGTGAGTGCCGGCCTGAACGGCATCGCAGCGCTCCTCCCGTGCCTGGGCTTCGCCCTGCTCATGAGCATCATCATGGACGGTTCGATGTGGCCGTACTTCATCCTGGGCTTCGTTCCCGCCGCCTTCGTGGGCTTTGATCTCAACATGGTCGGCATGGCTGCCGTCGCAGTTGCCATCGCGCTGATTATCTGGCAGATCAGGTCCGAGCAGCAGGTCGTTGCGGCGCAGACGGTCGCCGTGGCAGACGATGACGAATGGGAGGACTAGCATCATGGCTGAAACGACTCAGGCCGCTTCCCAGATCACGAAGCGTGATTTCCGCAGCGCATTCTGGCGCAGCTTCACCCTCATGGGTTCGTTCAACTACGAGCGTATGCAGAGCTTGGGCTTCCTGTACAGCATCATGAAGCCGCTCAGGCGCATCTACGGAGATGACGAGGAGGGCTTGCGCGCCGCGCTCAAGCGCCATATCGCAGCGTTCAACATGACCTGCGCCCCCTCGACCTTCGTCATGGGCATCTCCATTGCCATGGAAGAGAGCTTCAAGCGCGACAAGGAGCTCGATCCGAGCACGGTGAACTCCATCAAGGTTTCACTCATGGGCCCGCTCTCCGGTATCGGCGACACCTTCTTCTGGGGCATCTTCCGCGTGCTTGCGTGCTCGCTCGGCGTCGCGTTCGCCCAGCAGGGCAATCCCATCGCCCCGTTCATCCTCTTGCTCGTGTTCAACATCCCCAACGTGCTCGTTCGCTGGTTCGGTCTCAAGCTCGGCTACACGCAGGGCAGCGCCTTCCTGGAAAAGCTTGAGAAGAACGGTCAGATGAAGCTCGTCACGTACTGCGCGGGCATCATCGGCGCGGTCTCCATCGGCACCATGATCGCGATGTGGGTGTCCATCTCCTGCCCGCTCACCTTCACCATCGGCGAGATGACCATCACCATTCAGGAGTACCTGGACCAGATTATCCCCAAGTTCCTGCCGCTCGTGTGCACGCTTGCCGTCTATGGCTGCCTCAAGAAGGGCATGAAGACCACGGCCATCATCGCGGGCATCTGCGTCATCGGCTTCGTGCTGGGTGTCACGGGCCTCGTGGCGATGTAGGGAGTTGATCGCATGGCTATCGTAGACGCGCGCATCGACGACCGCCTCGTGCACGGCCAGGTGTGCAGCTTCTGGATTCCCAAGTACGATGTCGATCGCATCGTGGTGGTGGACGACGCCATTGCCAAAGACGACCTGCGCAAATCGATGCTGCGCATGGCGTGCCCCGAGCGCTGCAAGCTCTCGGTGTTCGATACGGCAAAGGCTGCGGATAAGTTCTCACGCCACATCGATCACGGCATCAAGGTCATGATCCTATGCAACAGCCCGGTGCCTATCCTGCAGATGGCGCGCGCCGGTTTCACGGTCGATCACGTGACGCTGGGTAACATCTCGAGCCGTGAGGGCTCCAAGCAGATCGCGCGAACGGCATATGCCACGCCCGCTGATCTCGAGGCTTTCCATGAGCTTGCAGAGCTCGGCGTGGAAATCTTCGACCAGCTCGTGCCGAGCGATCCGCGCGAGAACATCACGAAGCAGTTCCTGTAACCCCGCTCCCGGCGCGCCGTCTCCCCTGTGCGCGCCGGGAGGGTCTGGGTATCGATTCGATTGGAGAGTGGAACATGGAGCAAACGGTACTCGGCAACATCATGAGCCAGGCCGAGGTGCTTCCGCAGGTATTCGCGAACCGAGCGGTGTTCGTTGAGCCCTTCGCCCGCGAGATCCGCGAGCACGGCATCGAGAAGATCATCTTCTTCGGTTCCGGTACATCCTATAACGTGTCGCAGATCGCGGCGTACTACATGAAGCACATCGCCGGCATCACGGCGGAGGCGCAATATCCCACCGTGTTCAAGCACTACGAGCGCCCGGATTGGACGGGGTCGATCCCGAACGAGAAGATTCTCTTCGTGGGTATCAGCCAGTCCGGTACCTCCGTTTCTACCTGCGAGGTTATGGAGTACGGTAAGCAGATCGGTTGCCGTACGCTTGCGATTACGGGCGACCTTGAGAGCCGAATCACGCAGTTCTGCGACGTGGTGACGCATCTGCTCGTGGGGCCCGAGCTCACGCCGCCCGAGACGAAGGGATACACGGTGTCGGTGCTGAGCGTCTATCTTTGGGCGCTCGAGGTGGCGCGCGACCGCGGCGAGCTCGATGCTGCCGATTACGATGCGGCGCTCGCCGAGGTTGAGGCACTTGTGAATGATTTCGACCAGGTGCTCGCCGAGGGCAAGGCGTGGTACGAGCGGAACAAGGGCTCCATCCTGCAGAGCGACCGCCTGTTCATCTTGGGATACGGCATCGATTACGGCTCGATGCTCGAAGCCATGCTCAAGGTGGGCGAGATGCTGCGCATTCCCACGATCGGGTACGAGCTCGAGGAGTTCTCGCATGGCCCCACCATGGGCCTACGCCCCAACCAGACGGTGTTCATGATCGGTTCCGACGAGGCCGAGTACGAGCGCATGCTCGTGTTCCGCGATGCCTATAAGAAGTACACCCCGCGCGTGCACGTGGTGAGCATGTGCGATGTGCCCGATGCCGACGAGCGCGACCTGGTGTTCTCGCACTGCGTTGGCAAGTACGCCGCCCCGCTCGCCTATACGGTGCCGTTCCAGTTCGTCGCGGCGCAGGGCGCGAAGGATATCTTCATCGACACGGGCGTGAACCCGTTCCAGGAGCCGCTCGCACATTACGACGACGAGGAGTAGGACGCGAGCGCCGGTCAACGGTCGGATTGTAATCTCTTGGCGCGGCGGGCGGCTCTGGTTGCTGCCCGCCGCGTCGTTTTGCGTGCCAGGCGCTTTGCCGGGCTTCGTTCGGCGCGCTCGCTTGCCAAATTCTGCCTCATGGCAAGGGCGCGACCTCGTCGTTTTTACGCGAACGTCAAGGCTGCTGCTATCATATCGATAACTACATATCAAGTCTCTTTTCGCGCGAGCACATCTCGCGCCGCGAACGGAACCCTATGGATATCGGATACATACAGATTGATCGTCGCTCGCCTTTGCCCCTCTACAAGCAGCTTGAGGATTCGATCGTGCGGGCAATCGGCGATGGAACGCTCAAGGCCGGGGACAAGCTTCCTACAGAGGATGAGCTCGCGGAGTCGCTCGGGCTTTCGCGCCCGGTGGTGCGGCAGGCCTACGGCGCGCTTGTGGGGGCGAAGCTTGTTATCCGCGAGCGCGGTAGGGGGAGCTTCGTCCAGCCCATGCGCAGCGGCCCTCTGAGCAACACGTTGCTCGGTTTTTCCCAGGAGACGCTCTTAAGCGGGCATATTCCCGCGACTCGCGTGCTGGCGCTCAGGGAAGGCGAGCTTCCCGAGCGGTTGGCCCGTGAGGTTGAGGATCCGTTTCATAGTTGGTTTTACCTGGAGCGCGTGCGTTTCACCGATGGGGTGCCCTCCCAGCATTTGAAGACATGGGTGCCGCGCGACCGCTTCCCAGATATCGAATCGTATGACTTCGAGGTCAGTTCGTTGTATTCGACCCTGTTCGAGCTGTATGGCGTACGTCCCGATCTCGCGCGGCGGACGGTGCGCGCGACGGGCGCCGATGCGACGACGGCGCAGATCCTCAACGTGCCGGAGGGCACGCCCATCGCGCAGATGGATAACATCGTCTACGACGAGGATGGCGTGCTCATGGAGGTCGGGCTCGAGGACTACCTGGGAGATTCGTGCAGCTTCAGCTTCGAGGTGCGCAACGACTGAGCATGTAAAAATACCCCTGGGGTAATTTTACGGGGGAGGGGAGTGTATGGAGGAGATGCCGCGCGTCGACGCCATCTGGGAGAGCGCGGTCTTTCAGCGCGAATACCAGCGCTTGGCAGCGCTCGAGGAGGACCGCGTGTTCTGCCGCCATGGGCTGCCGCATCTGCTCGACACGGCGCGCATCATGTGGGCCCTCAACCTGGAACGCGCCTGCGGCGTCGATCGCGAGGTGGTGTACGCCGCGGCGCTCCTGCACGATGTGGGCAAGGCGACGCAGTACGCATCCGGCGAGCCGCACGAGGTGGCGGGGGAGCGCCTGGCGCGGGAGATTCTCGAGGGGCTGCCGGCCGCCTGCGCGTTCTCGCCTGAGGAGGTCGGCGCCATCTGCGCGGCGATCCGCGCCCACCGGCGCTTCGACCCCGACGCCGCGCCCCTCTCCCAGCTGCTCTACCAAGCGGATAAGGCGTCGCGCACGTGCTTCGCCTGCCCCGCGGACGTGCGCGCCGCCTGCTCGTGGAGCGATGCGAAGAAGAATCTCAGCATTCGCGTCTAAGCGGGGCGCCCTTGCCCGCCTCCCCGCGCGCGGCCGTGCCTAGAGCGTCGCCGAGCCCATGAGCGAGCCGTTGTAGTAGATGATGAAGCCGAGGAGCCCCGCCAGTCCGGCGCAGAGGCACACGAGCCCCACGCCCATGCACGCGACCGCCCAGCGCTTGAAGGGACGCGTGCCGACGAACCCCGCCGCCGCGGTCACGCACAGGAAGACGGCGATGCCGAGGACGACCATGCAGGAGCCCTCGGCGGTCGCGAGGCGCGGCAGGTTGGCGGGGGAGACGTTCATGTAGTGGTAGCTGTGGAGCATGCTCACGTCGCCCGTCGTGATCATGTGGACGCCGGGCAGGATGCCCATGAGCGAGAGTGCGGCGCCGATGATCGCGCAGACGATGACGCGCCACGCCGGCCGCATGGTGGCGAAGGGGCCGGGTGCCGTCTGCCCGGAGAACGTCATGAGCCCGCCGTTGTAGTACACGATCGCGATGAGCATCTCGGCGAGGCTCGCCACGAAGAGCACGGTGCCGACAATCGCGCCCGCGACGCCGAGCGCGCCGGGAGCATTGGAGACGAACCCCATGAGCGCGATGCCGATCGCGAGCCCGACGAGCCCCGCGCCTTCTGCGCGCGCGAGCTTGGGCAGCTTATCCGGCGGCGTCGTGGCGTAGTGGTAGCTATGGAGCATGCGGGGGTTGCCCGACACGATCATGGAGATGCCGAGTGCGGCGCAGAGCGCGGCGGGGATGAGTATGACCAGCGAATCCATGATGGCCATGATGGCTTCCTTTCCGACTGCGGGCGGCGGCCGAGATCGCGCGACCGCGTCCCGCATCCGAATCGTCATGCGGGATTGTAGCGCCGCCCGGTGGCGCGTCAAGGGGATATGTTCCGCAGCCGGGCGGGCATCTTGGGTATAGAAAAAGCTGGCACAAAAAACATCTGCCTCCCCGCGGCGCCGCCCCTGGCGTCGGCTTGGCGAGGCGAGCAGCTGGAAGGAGCGATACGTATGGAGCCGACGAAAGCCATCCCCGAAGATACGTCGCAGAGCGAGGAGACGACCCTCGCGCACCGCAAGAAGGCGGGGCTGCCCATGAGCCGCCGCGAGCTCGCGACCATAACCCCGGGCGAGCTCGCGCTGGCCGACAAGATCGTGATCGAGGGGCTCGAGGTGTTCGCGAACCACGGGGTCTTCCCCGAGGAGCGCGAGCTGGGGCAGAAGTTCGTGGTCTCGGCCGTGCTCTACACCTCGCTCGCCGCGGCAGGCTCGTCCGACGACCTCGAGGCCTCGATCGACTACGGGGACGTGTGCCGCACGATCGACACCTTCCTGCGCGAGCACACGTACAAGCTGATCGAGGCAGCCGCCGAGGCGCTCGCCGCGGAGCTGCTCGACCGCTACCCCGCGCTCTGGGGCGTGAAGGTGGGCATCAAGAAGCCGTGGGCGCCGATCGGCTTGCCGCTCTCGAGCGCGGGCGTGGAGATCGTGCGGCTACGGTAGGCTGCCCGGCAGGGTCGGCCGGCGGAGGCGCGCGGCGAGCACGCGGTTTTCGGGACAGAAGCGGTCGAGCAGCGCGTGGAAGCGCGCGTTGTGGCTCGGCTCCAGCAGGTGGCAGAGCTCGTGCGCCACGACGAACTCGAGGCATGCGGGCGGGTAGGCCGCGAGCCGCGCGTTGATGCGGATGGCGCGCGTGCCCGGCGTGCAGGAGCCCCAGCGCGTCTTCATGCTGCGCACCTGCCAGCGGGCGGCGTGGATGCCCATGCGCCCTTCGAGGGATGCGACGACGGCGGGCAGGGCGCGCTCGACCTCGCGGCGATAGCGGTCGGCGAGGAGCCGGTCGAAGGTCGAGCGGTCGGGCGCGGGCGCCTCGCCGGCGGCTTTCTGAGTGCCCTCGCGCGGGGCGTCGCCGAAGAGCTCTCCCGTGGGCATGGCCGCGCCCCACAGGGGAACCGTTTCAGGCACCGTGGAGGAGGCGCCCTCGGCGCGCTCGCGCGCGGCGCGCCGGCGCTTGACGTGCTCGGCGATCCAGTGCGCGCGGCCGTCGAGGAACTCCTGGATGCGCGCATCCGAGACCCTGGGCGGCACGCTCGCCACCACGCTCCCGTCGCCCCGAACCCGCAGGTTGAGGTTCTTCACGCGCTTGCGCGTCACGAGCACGGTGTATGCGGCGGCCCCGGCCTGCACGGTGAACCGCCGGGCGGTCTGGGGCTGTGCCTGCGTGCGTCTCACCATGCTCCTTCCCGCGTGCTGCATGCGCCCGCGCTCCACTTCGGACATCCCATTGTAAAAGCGGCGGCCCGGTTGTGGTGTGGCGGCGCCGTGGAGACGGCCGCGCGCACGCAACCGCATCGAGTTTTCCGGGAGCCTTCCCGACGGAGGCTCCCGGCGCGCGTTTTCGGGTATAGTGCCTTCACATCCGCGCCACAGGGGTGCGGCATTCGACGAGAAATGAGGACCCGATGTCCAACACCGGAAAGACCCTGCGCGTGCACTACCGCGGGACGCTCGATGACGGCACCCAGTTCGACAGCTCCTACGATCGCGGCGAGACGCTCGAGTTCGTGTGCGGGGCGCACCAGATGATCCCGGGCTTCGATGCCGCGGTCGTCGACATGGAGGTGGGCGAGAAGAAGACCGTCCACATCCCCGCCGCGGAGGCGTACGGCGAGCGCCGCGACGACCTCGTGCTGGAGTTCCCGGCCGCCCAGGTCCCGAACATCGAGCAGATCAGTGTGGGCGACAAGCTCTTCCTCACCACCCCTGCCGGCCAGCCGGTGCCGGTGACGGTCGTCGAGGTCACGCCCGAGGGCGTCAAGCTCGACGCGAACCACGAGCTGGCGGGCAAGGACCTCAACTTCGACATCGAGCTCGTCGAGGTCGTGGAGTAGGGCGGAAGCACCCCGATATCGGAAGGAGCGGGCGGTTCGGCGCGGGAGCGTCGGCCGCCCGTTACCGTGCCTTGGCCTCGTCCTCGCGCGCCTGGCAGGCGGGGCAGACGCCCTCGAAGAACGCATAGTGCGTGACGTGCGAGAAGCCCGTCTCCCGCATGGCGGCGCCATCGGCCGCACCGTCGTAGGGGAGCTCCACGTCGCGGACGGTGCCGCATGAGGTGCAGATGAGGTGCGCGTGCCGGTCGCAGCGATCGTCGAAGCGGCTGCCGCCCGGCGTCTTGAGCATGCGGATGGAGCCGTCCTCGGCGAGCAGCGCGAGGTTGCGGTAGACGGTTCCCCGGCTGATGCGCTCGTCGTGGCGTCGCGCCTCGGTGAAGACCTCGTCGGCCGTGGGGTGGTCGTGCAGCGCCCGCACCGCATCGAGCACGAGCTTGCGCTGCCTCGTGTTGCGTCTCTGCATCGCCGGCACCTCCTCGCCTCAGTTGCCCGCTCGGTCGCGGCGCTCGGTCCTACCGCGTCGCGCCAATTTACCAGTTTCTTGATAGCATTTTATCCTGCACGTCAGGGGCGCATCGTATCAGGCGCGCTGTTCATCAAACCTCAATACCGCACGCGGAAGCCGTCCGCCGCGCCGTCGACGGGCAGCTCGCGCGCCTCCTCGAGCCACATGCGGCAGCGCATGCGGTCGTACGTCTGGTGCATGGCGTCCAGGTGCTTGATGAGCTGCGCCGCCGTGCCCTGCACGTCCATGGCGACCGAGCCGTCGCGCAGGTTCCGCACCCACCCGGTGATCCCGAGCTTGTCGGCGGATTCCTGACAGGTCCAGCGGAAGCCCACGCCCTGCACCCTGCCGGTGAAGAGCAGGTGGTAGCGGAGGGCGCCCGTGGAGCCCTCGTCCGCGAGCCGGTCCTGGAGCGCGCCGATGAGCTCGCGCTCGAGCGGGCTTCTGAGCTCGGCGGGAGGGGTGTCGTCCTGCTTGCGGAACATGTCGAAGATGTTCATCGCGCCTCCTCGGAACGCGGATGGGATGGGGTGGGCGCGGGTCTGCGGCGTCTGAGAGGGGCGGCCGCGCGCCCGGAGCGGGCGTCGCCCTGCGGCGTCACGCCTCGTCGGCGGGGAAGCGGACGCCCATCTGCCGCCGCGCCTCGTCCATGAGCGCGAGCGAGGCGAGCGTGACGTCCCGGAAATGGCGCACGCAGCCGAGCGCGCCGGCGGGCGCGTCGAGCGCGGGGGTGCCCGAGCGGGTCGCGTTGACGGCCGTCACGAAGTCGGCGAGCTCGAACACCATGGAGTTCTCAACGGGTTCGAGGTCGCGCTCCTCGATGTGCGGGGCGCCCGCCGTCCGGGCCTGCTTGGCGGAGGAGCGCTGCACCGTCCCCCGGTAGCGGATGCGCAGCCACGCGGGCTCCGAGGTGCCGGCGAAGGTGAGCGTGGCGTCCTCGCCCTCGACCTGCGAGGGGAGCTCGTCGTTCGAGATCTTCGACCAGTGCAGGCTCGCGACGTGGTCGGCGTAGCGCGCGATGATCGTGCCCGCTCCGTCGAGCGCGCCGTTGGTGAGCCCGCGCGTCCCCTCGTCCAGGAGCACGGGGACGGCGGTGATGGATTCGGGCGCGCCGAAGAACTCGATGAGGGGCTCGACGGTGTAGACGCCCATGTCCATGAGGGCGCCGGACGCCATCGCGCAGTCGAAGATGTTCGTGTGCCGGCCCGCCTTGAGCTCGTCGTAACGCGAGGAGTAGCTGCCGAGGTGCAGGCTCGCGCGCCGCACGCGCCCGACTTCGGCCACGGCATCGCGGCAGGCGACGAACGCGGGGTCGTGCAGCGGTCGCATGGCCTCGAGCGCGACGACCCCGGCGCGCTCGGCGGCGTCGAAGACGGCGCGCGCCTCGCGCTCGTTCGACGCGAAGGATTTCTCCACGAGCACGTGCTTGCCGCCCGCGATGCACGCGAGCGCCTGGGGCGCATGCAGGGCGTTCGGGCTGCCGATGTAGACGGCGTCGACCGCGTCGCTCGCCGCGAGGGCCTCGAGCTCGGTGAAGGGGATCGTGCCTGCGCGCTCGGCCGTGAACGCGCGGGCGCGCTCGGCGTCGCGCGAGAGCGTGCCCACGAAGACGGCATCCGGGGAGGCCGCGACCGCTTCGATGAAGTCGCTCGTGATGGGGCTCGTGCCGATGGTTGCGATGCGCAGCATAGATGAACTCCCCTCGATAGGGCCTCGCCCGGCGCGGTCAGTCCGCGTCGCCCTCGGTGAAGCCGGTGTCCTCCATCAGTCTACCCGAATCGGCCGCGGTGGTCGCGAGCTCGTCGCAGCGGTTGTTGAGCGCGTTATCGGCGTGCCCGCGCACCCAGGTGAAGGAGACCTCGTGCGGCTCCATGGCGGCGAGCAGCCGCTGCCAGAGGTCGACGTTCTTCACGGGCTTCTTCGCCGCCGTCTTCCAGCCCCGGCGCCGCCAGCCGTCGATCCAGTGGTCGTTGAAGGCCTTGACCACGTACTGGGAGTCGGAGTACACCTCGGCCGCGCAGGGGCGGTTGAGCGCCTCGAGCGCCGCGATGACGGCCATGAGCTCCATGCGGTTGTTCGTGGTGCGCGCGTACCCTGCGGAGAGCTCGCGGCGGAACTCCTGGCCGCGGGGGTTGGTGTACAGGAGCACGGCGCCGTACCCGCCGTTGCCGGGGTTGCCGCGCGCCGAGCCGTCGGTGTAGATGGTGACCTTCACGGTGCTCCTCTCCATCGCCATCGCACCCCATTGTACGGCTTCGCGCGGCGGGCGCACCCTTGTCCGAGCGCTTACACGAGCTTTGCGGGCGACTCACGCGCGCGCCGTATGCTTGGCATGCAGGACGTGCGCGATGCGAGGCAGGTGGTTATATGGGTGAGATGGCGATAACGGCTGCGATGGTCGTGGGGGCCGTGGTCGCGCTCCTCGCATCCGAGGCGGTGCGCGAGCTCGAGCGCCGATGCGAGACGCTTGACGAGGCCGTCGAGTAGGTCTTGAGGGGCAGGGCTCCGGCTGTGTTCGCTCCGCTCGCCCGGCCGAAAACCCAAAGTGCGCGAAACGAGCGTTTTATGAGGGGGTAGCCGAGTAGCCGGCAAACGGGCAACTCGGCTACCTGCGCTTTCGTTGGCGCGCGACCCCGTGCTACTTCAGGGGGTGCCCATAAAACGCTCGTTTC
>NZ_CAPF01000033.1:0-9262 GCF_000321165.1 Enorma timonensis | reverse complement strand
TTCCATGCCGCCGCGCAATGGCTCATCGAGACGGGCGCGGAGACGGTACCTGCCGAGCGCATCGATGCCCTCGCGCGCCTCTGGGGCGTGAGCGAGGCCCAGCGCGACCGCCTCGAGCGGGCGCTTGCGCGCTGGGAGGGGTCGCGCGTGCGCGCGGAGATGCGCGCCTGGCCGCGCGTGCGGGCCGAGGTGCCGTTCTTCTCGCTCGGCATGGAGGAGGCGGCTGAGCGCTTCGGCACCTACGCCGAGGGCGCGATCGACGTGCTGTGCACCGATCCCGCCCACCCGGACGCGGCGCTCGTGCTCGACTACAAGACGGGCGGCAGCGCGCACGAGACCCCCGAGGAGCTGCGGGAGAAGCACGCCCTCCAGGCGCGGGTGTATGCCGATGTGCTCCACAAGGCGGGTTTCGAGCATGTGACGCTCAAGTTCGTGCGCGTCGAGGTCCCCGACCCCGCCGCCCCCGATGAGCCACAGGTCGTGGTCTTCGAGCTGTAGCAGACGGTAGAATGGTTTGCGCACACGACGGCAGAAAGGCGGATCGCATGGAATTCACCAAGGAGCTCGACATCACGCCGGAGGAGTTCTTCGACCAGATCGAGAAATCGGTGCAGGGGGAGATCGAGGACGCGACGGGAAAGGTCATCTCGCGCGCGAAGCTCAACGGCTTCAAATACAAGAAGCGCTCGCGCGGCGGCGGCAAGTCGAGTGGCACCGCGATCGACGTGAAGATCAAGCAGTACCGCTACCCGGAGGTCTACGAGGTTCGCTTCAAGTACAGCACCGGGTCGAACGACATCACCTACCGGGCGACCCCGGACGGCGATGGCGGCATGGTGCTCGAGTACACCGAGGAGTACGCCTCAGCCCGACCCGTGAAGGGGCTCTTCGCGCGTCTTCAGGCCAAGCGCTACGAGCACCGGGTGCGCCGGACCGCCGAGGAGACCGTCAAGAGCATCGTGAAGCTCGCGAAGGATTACCGCCGCGCCCGTGCCGCGAACCCCGCGCTCGACCGCCTCGAGGACGAGCCGGACGCCCCTGCAATGTAAAATTACCCCAGGGGTATTTTTACATTCGGCGGGGAATCGAACACGCTATGGTGCTTCCGCGTACGCCGCGCGAAGGCGTACATATGTCCGCCCCATAGGTTAGAATCTGGTTCCGGAATCGGATGGCCGGGGCGCTCCCATGGGGTCGCTCCGTTCCGCATCTGGCATGTACGTTGTTCTGAGCATATGAAGTGAGGAGATGCATCCATGGCCTTCGTTCATCTGCACAATCACTCCGAGTACTCCATGCTTGACGGCGCCACGCGCGTGTCCGATATGGTCGCGCGCGCGGTCGAGCTGGGCATGCCCGCCGTGGCACTCACCGACCACGGCTACATGTACGGCATCCCGGAGCTCGGCCTCGCCTGCGACGCCTATAACCTCAAGGCGCCCGCGCGCCGCCAGTGGAAGGCGGACAAGGCGGCGCTCGAGGGCGGCACCGATCCCGCCGCCCTGCCCGCGCTCGCGCCGGATGCCGACCCGAAGGCCGTCGAGCAGCGCGCACGCGACCTCGAGGCCTGGGCGAGCACGGGTTCGCTCGACGGCGTGAAGCCCTACGTGATCAAGCCCGTCTTCGGCTGCGAGGTCTACTTCACGCCCGACGACACCCTCGCGCGCGACCGCAAGCCCGAGCTCTACCACATGATCCTCATCGCGCGCAACGAGCGCGGCTACGTGAACCTCATGCAGACGGTCTCGGAGGCCGCCGTGGACGGGTTCTACTACAAGCCGCGCGTGACCCTCGACAACCTCCGCCGCCATCGCGAGGGGCTCATCGCCTCGTCTGCCTGCCTCTCGGGCATCGTCATGAAAAACATCGACCGCGGCAACCCCGCCGAGGCGCTCCGCTGGGCGGAGACCTTCCGCGACCTCTTCGAGCCGGGGAACTTCTACATCGAGATCCAGGACCACGGCATCACGACGGAGAGCGGCAACACGGAGGAATGGATCAATCGCCAGCTCATCCAGCTCGCCGAGCAGGTGGGCGTCAAGGTCATCGCCACGAACGACTTCCACTACCTCACGCGCGAGGACGCCCCCGTGCAGGACATCATGCAGTGCATCGGCATGAACGCGAAGGTCGACGACCCCAACCGCATGCGCATGCACGGCTCGGAGTTCTACATGAAGAGCGAGCAGGAGATGCGCGCGCTCTTCCCGTACTGCCCGGAGGCGTGCGACAACACGCTCGAGATCGCGGACAAGTGCGACGTCGAACTCGAATGGGGCAAGATCATCCTGCCCCGCTACCCGCTGCTCGACCCCGGCGAGACGCACGAGAGCCAGTTCCGCCGCGAATGCGAGGAGGGCCTGGCGAAGCGCTACGGGCCGGATTGGGAGACCAAGGTCATAAACGGCATCTCCGTGAAGGAGCGCTTCGAGTTCGAGTACAAGGTCATCTGCGACAAGGGCTTCGCAGCCTACTTCCTCATCGTCGCCGAGTACGTGCGCTGGGCGAAGCAGAACGGCATCGGCGTGGGGCCGGGCCGTGGTTCCGCCGCGGGCGCCATCGTGGCCTACGCCATGGACATCACCACCTTCGACCCCCTCGAGAACGGCCTCATGTTCGAGCGATTCCTCTCGCCCGAGCGCACCGAGATGCCCGATATCGATATGGACTTCGACGATGAGCGGCGGCTCGAGGTGATCGAGCACGTCCGCCAGCTCTACGGCCCCGAGAAGGTCACGCACGTCATCACGTACTCGACCATCAAGGCCAAGCAGGCCATCAACGACGCCGCGCGCGTGCTCGACTACCCCGTGTACGTGGGCCAGCGGCTCTCGAAGATGATCTCGTCCGACCCGTCCGTGAAGCTCAAGCAGGTGCTCACGCGCGTGGAGGGCAAGGAGGATAACTACAACCCCGATTTCGCCGAGGCCTACCAGAAGGACGCCGACGCGCGGCGCATCATCGACGCGGCGCTCGCCATCGAGGGCCTCACGCGCGGCGAGGGTGTGCACGCGTGCGCGGTGCTCATCTGCCGCGACCCGGTGAACGAGCACGTGCCCACGAAGCTCGACACGAAGGGCGGCGTGGAGATCACCCAGTACGAAGGCCACACCGTCGCGGACATGGGTCTGCTCAAGATGGACTTCCTGGGCCTGCGCACCCTCACGGTCATCTCGAAGGCTCGCGCCAACATCAAGGCGAACCACGGCATCGACATCGACGTGGACGCCATTCCCTTCGACGACCCCGCGATCTTCAAGCTCATGCAGGGCGGCCACACGGCGGGCGTGTTCCAGATCGAGTCCGCCGGCATGACGGCGACGATCAAGAACATGAAGCCCACCGAGTACAAGCACGTCGTCGCTCTCATCGCCCTCTACCGCCCCGGCCCTCTGGGTGCCGGCATGGTCACGAGCTACATCAACCGCATGAACGGCAAGGAGCCTGCCGTCTCCTACGACCCGCGCCTCGACGACATCCTGGGCGAGACGTACGGCACGATGGTCTACCAGGAGCAGGTCATGAACATCTCGGTCGAGATGTGCGGCTTCTCCAAGGGCGAGTCCGACAGCCGTATCCGCAAGCCGGTGGCGAAGAAGAAGATCAAGATGCTCACCGAGCAGATCTTCCCGTGGGAGGACGGCCGTGAGGAGACCATCTACGACCACTGGATGAACGGCGCGGAGCGCAACGGCTACGAGCGCAAGACCGCCCAGCGCATCTGGGACGACGTGCTCGAGTTCGCCTCCTATGCGTTCAACAAGTCGCACTCGGCCGGCTACGCCATCCTCGTCATGCAGACCGCCTGGCTCAAGGCGCACTACCCGCACGAGTACATGGCGGCCGTGCTCACGAGCTACACGGGCAAGACCGAGAAGATCACGCACTACGTGTCCGCCTGCCGCCACGACGGCATCCCCGTCCTGCCGCCTGACGTCAACGAGTCCGGCCGCGAGTTCACGGCGACGGCCGAGGGCGTGCGTTTCGGCCTCGCGGGCATCCGTGGCGTGGGCGAGGGCGTGGCCGATGCCGTCATCGCCGAGCGCGAGCGCGGCGGCGCCTTCAAGAACCTGCACGACTTCGTCGACCGCGTCGATTCCAGCCAGGCTAACCGCCGCGTCATCGAGGCGCTCATCAAGGCCGGCGCCTTCGACTCCACGGGCTACCCGCGCCGCCAGCTCATGCACTTCGTCGACAAGGAGAACCCGGAGAACATCATCGACGCCGCCGCGAAGCGCCAGAAGGAGCGCGCCTCGGGGCAGGTCTCGTTCTTCGACCTCTTCGGCGACGTCGCGGGCTCCGGCTTCGAGGTCACCGTGCCCGAGCCGGACGGCCAGGAATGGGACCGCCACATGAAGCTTCAGGCGGAGCGCGAGGTGCTCGGCATCTACGTTTCCGACCACCCGCTGCGCCCGTTCGAGTACGCGCTCGGCAAGGCGCGCGAGTTCACGCTGGCGCAGATCGACACCGGTGTGGAGCGCGAGGGCGCCAACGGCGAGATGGTGAACGTCGAGATCCCCGAGGGCAAGCAGTTCTGGTTCGCCGGCATGGTGTCCGCCGTGTCCAAGCGCGTCACCAAGAACGGCGACCCCATGGCGATCGTGACCCTCGAGGACATGGAAGGCGAGGCGACGGTCGTCGTCTTCCCCAAGACGTACAAGGAGTGCGAGCAGTACCTGCGGGGCGAGACCGACCCGGAGACGGGCGCGGTGCTCTCCGAGGCGTTCATCCGCGTGCACGGCAAGCTGGAGCGCAGCGACCGCGGCGACCAGATCATCGCGCAGGAGGTGCTGCCGCTCGAGCTCAACGAGGAGACGAACCGCCCCAAGGTGTTCGAGATCATGATCCCGAGCGCGCGCTTCAGCCAGGGGAGCATGGCGCGCCTGGCCACCGTGCTCGCGAGCAACCCCGGCGGCGACCGCGTCGAGCTCTTCGTGGAGCAGGGCGACGGCCGCACCATGCGCGCCGAGATCCCCACCCGGGTGAACGCCCGCTCCATCCCGCTCATCGCCGAGACGAAGGCGATCGTGGGCGACCGCGGCCGCGTGACGGTGATCTAGGGGCTTGAGACGGCAGCGGGTGCCCGCTTCCGGCGCAGCGTCGCCCGGGGCGGGTGTCCGGCGTGCCGATGCAGGCCGTTCACCTGCGGATGCGAGCCGCTCCCGGCGGAACGTGCACGCTCGCGCGGGGGCATGGGTACAACTACCCCCAAGAGCGCTGCGGGCTGCTGGCGCGCTCGGAGCCGGATGGACAGATGAATAGGCGGGAGGACGGCCATGGCTGACATTCAGCACGATGCCTTCGCTGCAATCGAGGTACTCGACGAGGTTGAATCCACGAACCGGGAGCTCATGGCGCGCGCCCGCGGGGGAGCCCCGCATGGCAGCGCGCTGCGGGCCCGCTCGCAGACCGCGGGGCGCGGCCGCCGCTCCCATGGGTGGACCTCCCCCGAGGGCGGGCTCTACCTCTCGGTGCTCATCAAGCCGCACGTGCCCGACCGCGTGCTGCCAGGCATCCCCGTCGCCTGCGGCATCGGCGTGGTCAACGCGCTCGAGGCGCTCGGCTGCGCGGACATCAAGCTCAAGTGGCCGAACGACGTCATCTGCGCGAACGGCAAGCTCGGGGGCATTCTCGTCGAGCTGGGGCGGCAGGCGGGCGAGGCGCTCGCCGTGTGCGGCCTCGGCCTCAATATCACGGCGATCTCCATGGATTGGCGCGACCCGAACGCGCTGCCCATCGCTGGCCTCGCCGACTGCCTGCCGGACGACCGCGTGCTCCCGTCGCTCGACGAGCTCGCCGAGATGGTGCGCGCCTCCGTGATCGACGCCGTCGAGCTGTGGTCCGAGGGCATCGAGGCCGCCGGTCCCTCGGCAGCCCCGCTCACCGGCATCAAGGCCGCCTACAACGAGCTGCTAGCCTATCGCGGCGAGCGCGTGCACGTGTGCTCGCCCGACGGCTCGGTGTCCGAGAACGGCGTCCTCACCGGCGTGGATGTATGGGGTCGCGCCCTCGTGGAGCTCCCGAACGGCGACGTCAAGCCCTACGACTCCTCGCAGGTCTCCCTTCGTCCCGTAAAATAACCCCAGGGGTATTTTTACATCGCGAGCCCGAGTGGTCTCGCGCCGTGGCAAAAAAAGCGTCGCATAACTCGATGGTGAAGTTCGATTTCGGGCTTCACCCGTGAGGTATGCGACGCTTTGCGAATAGAGATTCTGCCCGGGATGTAAAAATACCCCTGGGGTACATTTACATGGCGTTACGCCACGTCGATCGTGACCTCGACCTCCTGCACGGGGACGTCGTAGAACGGATCCTCGCGCCGGCCGAGGAAGTCGCGCGCCTGCTCGGGGAAGAGGGCGTAGTCGAGCACGTCCTCCTCGGTCTTGGCGTACGCGCCGATCTCCTCGCGCGCCTTCGGCAGCTCGGGCTCGAGCAGGTCGGCGGGACGGCAGGTGATGACCTCCTCATCGCCGATGATGAGCTTGCGGATCTCCTTGGAGATGGTCACGGGCGGCCGCCCGTACATGCCGCGCACGTAGTCGCGGATCTCCTTCGGCACCACCTTGTAGCGCTCGCCCGAGAGCACGTTCATGAGCGCCTGCGAGCCAACCATCTGCGAGAGCGGCGTCACGAGCGGCGGGTAGCCCAGCTCGGCGCGGACGCGCGGCACCTCGGCGAGGACCTCGTTGTAGCGGTCGAGCGCCCCCAGGTCGGTGAGGTTGCTGATGAGGTTCGAGAGCATGCCGCCGGGCACCTTGTACAGGAGCGCCTTCGGCTCCACCTCGAGCACCTTGGGGTTGAGCCCGCCGTCGGCGAGGAAGCGGTCGCGCACGGCGGCGAAGTGCTTGGCGATGATGTCGAGCTTGTCCACGTCGAGCCCGGTCTCGTACCCGAGCCCGTCGAGCGCGATGGCCATGGACTCGGTGCAGGGCTGGCTCGTCCCCTCGGCAAGCGGCGACAGGCACGTGTCGATGATGTCCGCGCCAGCCTCGATGGCTTTGAGGTAGGTCATCTGGCCGATGCCCGCCGTGCCGTGCGTGTGCACCTGCACGGGCAGGCTCGTGGCGCTCTTGATCTCGCCCACGAGCTCATAGGCCACATCGGGCGTGAGCACGCCGGCCATGTCCTTGATGCAGATGCTGTCCGCCCCGGCGCGCTCCATCTCCACGGCGAGCGAGGTGAAGTAGCGCACGGTGTGGACGTCGCTCGTGGTGTAGCAGATGGCGGCCTGGACCTCGCCGCCGGCCTCCTTGGCGGCGCGGATCGAGGTCGCGAGGTTGCGCGTGTCGTTCAGGGCGTCGAAGATGCGCAGCACGTCGATGCCGTTCTCCACGGACTTCTTCACGAACTCCTCGACCACGTCGTCGGCGTAGTTGCGGTATCCCAGCAGGTTCTGCCCGCGCAGCAGCATCTGGAGCTTGGCGTTCTTCACGTGCGCGCGGATGGTGCGCAGGCGCTCCCACGGGTCCTCGTTCAGGTAGCGCAGGCACGAGTCGAAGGTCGCGCCGCCCCACACCTCGAGGGCGTAGAGGCCGCAGCTATCGAGGTCCTCGAGGACGGGCAGCATGTCCTCGATGGGCATGCGCGTGGCGATCTGGCTCTGCTGGCCGTCGCGCAGGATGGTCTCCATGAAGCGGATGGTTCGTCCCATATGGTTCTCCTTTCACGCTCCGGGTTCCTATGCCTCGGGGCCGCGCGGCGCGAAGATCTTCGACAGCGCGAGCGACACGAGGTAGATGATGATCATGACGACGAAGATGCCGCCCCAGCCCACACCGAGGAGCTCGAAGGCGATCATGAGGTTCTCAGACATATGCGATCCCCCTTACATGAGCAAGCCGAGCACAAGGCCGCCGGCGACCACGGACGCGATCTGCCCGGCGACGTTCGCGGCGCTCGCCTGCATGAGGATGAAGTTCTGCGGGTCCTCCTCCGTGGCGAGGCGCTGCACGACGCGCGAGCTCATGGGGAAGGCGGAGATGCCAGCGGCGCCGACCATGGGGTTGATCTTCTCCTTGCGGAAGAGGTTCAAAAGCTTGGCGAACATGACGCCGCCCACGGTATCCATGACGAAACCCACGAGGCCGAGCGCCATGACGATGAGGGTGTCGAACTGCAGGAACTCGCTGTACTCCATCTTCACGGAGACGCAGAGGCCGAGCAGGATCGAGATGAGGTTCACGAGCTCGTTCTGGGCGCTCTTGGAGAGCGAGTCGAGCACGCCGCACTCGCGCAGCAGGTTGCCGAACATGAGGAAGCCCACGAGCGGCAGCGACGCGGGCGCGATGAGGCCGGCGATGATGCAGATGATGATGGGGAAGAGGATCTTCGCCGTCTTGGACACCGCGAGCGGGTTGTAGCTCATGCGGATGCGGCGCTCCTTCTTGGTGGTGCACAGCTTGATGGCGATCGGCTGGATGATGGGCACGAGCGCCATGTAGGAGTAGGCGGCGACCATGATGGCGCCCATGTACTTCGATCCCAGGCTGTTGGCCACGAAGATCGAGGTGGGGCCGTCGGCGGCCGCGATGATGCCCGTCGAGGCGGCGTCGGCCATGTCGAAGCCCAGCAGCGTCGCCACGATGATCACGAAGAAGATGCCGAACTGGGCCGCGGCGCCGAAGATGAGCAGAAACGGGCTCGAGAGCAAGGGGCCGAAGTCGATCATGGCGCCGATGCCGATGAACAGCAGAAGCGGGAAGAGCTCGGTCTCGATGCCCATGTCGAAGAGGATCTGGAAGGGGCCGGTCTCGCCGATGACGCCGGAGAACGGGATGTTCACCAGGATGGTGCCGAGACCCATGGGCACGAGCAGCGTGGGCTCGTATTGCTTCTTGATGCCGAGGTACATGAGGATGCAGCCGATGAGCATCATGACGATGCGACCGGGCTCCGCCGCGAGCGCGATGACGCCCGCGGTGAGCACGTCGGCTGCCGTAGTTAGAATCTCCACTGGTCTCTCCTTTACCAAGGACGCGGCACGGGTGTCAGCGCTCGCCGCGTGCGCTCTCGGAAAGCTCGGCGCGCCGCGGTTGCTGACACCGTCGCCGTGCGCCGGGCGCTTGCCGTGCGGACGCTACTCGATGCTGAACAGCGCGTCGCCGGGGTTCACCATGTCGCCCTTCGCGACGTTGATCGAGGCGATGGTGCCGGCCTGCTCGGCCACGATCTCGCTCTCCATCTTCATGGCCTCGAGCACCATGACGGGCTGGTTGACCTCGACCGTGTCGCCCACGTTCACGCGGATGTCGAGGATGGTGCC
>NZ_CAPF01000034.1:0-4414 GCF_000321165.1 Enorma timonensis | reverse complement strand
CCTCGGCCACGCCCGCGGAGCGGCAGCGCGTCACGGTGCGCCGGGCGCTCGCGGGCGGCCGCGCGGGCACGCTCGCCTACGTGGCGCGCACGCGCGAGGGCGAGGAGGTGTTTCCCGCGTTCGCCCTCGACGAGCTCAAAAACGCCCTCGGTGCGGGGGCGGCCGTGGTCGCGGGCCTGCCCACCGAGTACGCGCTCGCGCAGAACCTCGACCCGTCGGGCGGGGAGGGGCTCGCGCTCGAGACGGTCTCGTGTACGCCGGCGCACGCCCTGCCCCGGCACCTCGCGCCCTACCTCTACCTGCCCGACATGGTCTGGCGCGGCGCGGTCGTCCCACGGCGCTTCTCCGCGTCGAGCATCGAGGCGTACCTCTCCTGCCCCTACAAGTGGCTCGTGACGAACCGCGCCCGCTCGAAGCGGCTGGACGCGGCGTTCGGCCCCATCGAGCGCGGGAACTTCGTCCACGACATCATGCAGCGCTTCCATGAGCGGCTCATCGAAGCGGGGCTCATGCGCGTGACGCCGGAGAACGTGGAGCGCGCGCTCGAGCTCATGCGCGCCTCCTTCGAGGAGCTCAAGGCCGACCACGCGCGCGGCAAGTTCACGCACGGCAAGTACGCGCGGCAGGGCGCGGCGCGCGTGCGCTCGCCCTACGTGCCCCTGGGCGAGCTCGAGCGCTCGCGGCTCGCGAGCGTGCTTCCCATGCTCGAGGGCGTGGTGCGCGCCGAGGCGGACATGCTCCCCATCTTCACGCCGGAGCTGTTCGAGTACTCCTTCGATGCCGCCGACCTGCGCTATGCGGGAAGGCCCCTGGGCGGCCGCATCGACCGCATCGATGTGGCGCCCGACGCGGGCTCGGGCGAGCGCTTCGTGGTCATCGACTACAAGACGGGTGGCAGCGATGCCGATATGGCGTCCCCCGACCCCACGGCGCGCGAGGATGCCGAGGCCGAGGTGAGCACGTGGATCCCCGGGCGCGACCGGGACAAGGCCCCGGTGGTGCAGACCCTCATCTACGCCCAGGCGTACCGGCGCATCGCGCACGCCTCGCCTCAGGGCGCGGCCTACCTCATCACGCGCGGCCCCAAGGTCGCCGCCATGGTGGACGAGGCGCTCACCTCCATGGAGCCGCCGGCCTTCCCCTCGGGCAGGGTGTATGCCTTCCCCGACCTCCCCGCGCCGGGCAAGAAATCGAAGAAGCCCGAGGGCACGCTCGGCTTCACCGAGATGCTCGATGCGGTGGAGGCAGGCATCGCCGAGGAGCTCGACCGGCTCGAGGCGGGCGAGATCGCCCCCGCCCCGGCCAAGGATTCCTGCAAGTACTGCCCGATCAAGATGTGCGAGAAGAGGCGCTGATGGCCGGTATCACCCTAGACCCCAAGCAGGCACGGATCGTGCAGACGCTCGAAGGCCCGGTCTTCGTCTCGGCGGGCGCGGGCGCGGGCAAGACGCTCGTCCTCACCCAGCGCGTGCTCAACGCCCTGAAGCCCGGCTCGAAGCCGCGCGCTCAATGGGCGGACCCCGATGTGCCCGAGCCGTTCCTCGAGAGCATCGACCAGGTGCTCGCGATCACGTTCACCACGAAGGCGGCGCAGGAGCTCAAGATGCGCGTGCGCCGCGCGCTCACCGAGGAGGGCATGGAGGCCCAGGCGGAGCGCGTCGAGGACGCCTGGTTCTCCACCATCCACAGCATGTGCTCGCGCATCATCCGCGCCCATGCGCTCGACCTCGGCGTCGACCCCGCGTTCGAGATGGCGGACTACGCCGACGACCTCAAGCGCACCGCCGTCGAGCGCGTGCTGGCGAACGCCGGCGACGCGCATGCCGAGCTGCTCCGCCGCTTCAAGGTGGAGCCGGATTCCCCGGGCAGCCTCGCCGTCAACAGCCTCATGGGCATCCTCTTCGCGATCCTGAACAAGGTCTCCTCCTCCACGGGCGGGCTCGAGCAGTTCCAGCAGGTGGTGCCGAAGCCCTCGTACCGCCGCCTGTACGAGGCGTACCGCGACATCGCGGAGACCCCCGCCTTCAAGAACGCCGCCGCGGCGCGCGAGGCGGTCGAGGCAATCGAGGCCTACCTCGCCTCGCCGCGCGACCTGCCGGCGCTGCGCGCCTGCTACGCCGCCTGCGGCACGCTGAACAAGCGCGTGGCGGGCGCGGAGAAGGAGTTCGTGGACGAGGTGCGCCAAGCCCGCGCGCAGTTCTTCGCCGAGGCCTACCTCGCCGCCAACGCCGCTGCCCTCGACGACCTCATGCCGCTCGCCGCCGAGGTGCAGGAGGCCTACCGCGCCCTCAAGCGCGAGCGCAACGTGCTCGATAACGACGACCTGCTCCAGATCGCCTACGACGCCCTGAAACACAACCCCGTCGTGCGCGCCGAGTTCGCGGGCAGGTTCAAGATGGTGATGGTCGACGAGTTCCAGGACACCGCGCAGCAGCAGGTGGAGCTCGTGAACCTGCTGTGCAGCCCGGACGGGCGCGAGCTGTGCACCGTGGGCGACGCGCAGCAGTCCATCTACCGCTTCCGCGGCGCCGACGTCTCGGTGTTCCGCGCCAAGGCGGCCGCGGTGTCCGGAGCGGGGACCGTGCTCGACCTCGACGTGAACTTCCGCAGCCATGCCCAGATCCTCGAGTTCGCCGACCGCATCTTCCAGGGCGGCGCGGAGAACCGCCTGGGCCATGACTTCCTGCACCTCGAGTCGTGCGGCGAAGAGGTGCGCGCCGCTGCGCTCGCCAAGAAGGGCGGGGTCCATGTGATGCGCAGCCCGGACCTGTCGCGCCGCCAGGCCGTGCTCGTGGTGGGCGGCACCACCGAGGAGCGCGCCCAGGCGAAGGCAGAGGCGATCGCCGAGCGCTTCCGCCGCCTCCGCGACGAGGAGGGGTTCGCCCCCGGCGACATGGTCATCATCATGTCGAAGATGACGACCGCCGACGTCTACGCCCGCGCGGTGCGCGCGGCTGGCATGCCCTGCGTGATCTCCGGCGGCTCCTCGGTGTTCCCCAAGGCGCCCGAGGTAGGGGTCATGCTCGCGCTCACCGCGTTCCTCGCCGACCCCGAGGACGGCGAGCAGGGCATCACGCCGCTCATCACCTCGCCGCTCTTCGAGTTCGGGGCGACCGAGCTCCTGGCGGTCGGCACGCAGTGGAACGCCGAGGCGGGCATCAGGGACGCGCGCACCATCACGGGCGATGCGCTCGTCCGCGGCGAGATCCTCGAGGACTTCCTGCCGCTGCCGCTCCTCGACCGCGCGCGGGAGATCCTCGGTCGCGCCCTCGCGCGCGTCGGGCGCGACCGCATGAGCGCCATCGTGCGCGACGTGGTGAACGAATCCGGATGGCTCGCCCGCCTCGAGCGGGGCGGCGCCGAGGACCGCGCCGTCGCCGCGAACGTGCTCAAGGTGATGGCGATCATCGAGGACGAGGAGCGGGGCAGGGAGTTCTCGCCGCGGCTCGTCGCCCGCGCGGTCGCGAACCACGTCGCGCATATCAAGGAGACGCCCGCCGCGCTCTCCGGCGGCGACGAGGACGCGGTGCACATCATGACCATCCACGCCTCGAAGGGCCTGGAGTACCCGGTCGTCGCGGTGGTCGAGAGCGACGGGATCCGCGTGAACGCGGACTGCTTCGCCACGCTCGATGAGGGCGGCCGAACGCTCTGGGCGGCGCGCCCCAACCTCCCCGAGCTCGACGTGGACGCCCAGATGGCCGCGGCGAAGGACCTCGTGCTCGACGAGGAGGTCACCCAGGCGCCCGATACGGCGGCGGAGGCCTTCACGTACATGCGCCGCGCCTCCGACGCCCTCGATTACGAGGAGGCGGCGCGCAAGCTCTACGTGGCGATCACGCGCGCCCGCGAGGTGGTGATCCTCGCCATGGGGGCGAAGCGCGCCACCGAGCTCGAGCCCGGGAGCCGCACCTCGCTCGTGGGGGAGGTGCTCGCGCGGATCCTCCCCGCCGACCGCGAGAACGGCGGCCTGCCGGACCTGGGCGCGGACCGCCTGGATTTCGCCGACGCCCACGCCGGCGATTACCAGCTCGTGCTGCTCGAGGACATGAAGTATCCCTCCACGAGCAAGAAGAAGCGCCCGTGCGTGGAATTCAAGGCCGAGGACTACCCGCTTCGAGCCGCGCCCTCGGAGTCCGAGGCCGCTGCGGAGGCGTCCGCGGCCGAGGATGCGGGAGAGGATCCGGACGTTCCGCGCGAGGTCGTGCTCGCGCGCCCGGCGGCCGTGGAGCTGCGTATCCTGCCCGCCCAGCCGGCGGCGCGCGACTCGTATAGCTACAGTTCGATGGCGGCTGCGCTCCATGCCGAGGGCGAGGACCGTCGCCCGGACGCGGCGGGGGATGAGGCCGACCTGCCCGGGGGCGTCCCGCGCGCCGATGCGCCCGGCAGCAGCGCCGCCGGCCGCGGCGCCGAG
>NZ_CAPF01000035.1:0-35389 GCF_000321165.1 Enorma timonensis | reverse complement strand
CACAACAACCCCCGTCCCCATTGGCGGGAGCTAGAACACGAGGTTCACGAGGAGCATGTAGACGATGGTGCTCGAGAGAATCGAGACGAGCATGCTGCGACGCCAGAGATACGTGCCGCCGGCGATGAGGATGCCGATCGTCTCGGGTATACCATGCGCGCCGGCGAGTACGTCGACGTCTTTCAGGCAGTACACGACGAGCAGGGCGAATACCGCGCCGGGGAGCGCCTGTCCCAGGTAGCGCACGACCGCAGGCGTCTCGCGTCCGGCGGGAAAGGCCAGGAAGGGGAGGGCACGGGTGAGCACGGTCGCCCCTGCCGCCGAGAGGATGACGAGCACCATTTGCATACCGGTTACGCAGCGTCACCTCCCTGCGCAGCGACCGCGCTTGCAGGTGAGGTGCCCATTTCCGCAGCGTCCCCGGATGTGCCGCCCGTGCCCGCATCCGCGCCCGCGGCCTCCGCGCTTGCGGCGGCGTACTTCGGCTCCACCTTGCGGCGCACGGCGAGCACGCCCACCAAGATGAGCGCCATGGCGGGCAGAATGAACGAGTCCGCACCGAAGAGAACGAGCATCCCGGCGGAAGCGACAAGCCCTATCACCGCGCCGGCGTGACTCGCATCCTTGAGCCACTGGTCGAGGAAGATCACCACGAAGAGTGCCGTCATGGCGAACGAGATACCCTCCACTTCCATAGCGAGGGCGTTGCCGAAGATGCTTCCCAGCGTGCAGCCGAGTATCCAGTATGACTGGTTGAGCACGCTCACCCAGGTCATGAACCATCCCTCGTCGACGCCTTCGGGCGCGCGGGTGGAGAAGTTGATCGAGAACGTTTCATCGCACATGGCGAAGATGAGGTACGGGCGCTTGCGTCCCATGTTGCGGAACCGCTCGAGCATCGAGATGCCGTAGAAGAGGTGGCGCGCGTTTATGACGAACACCATGATGAAGGTCTGGAGCGGGTTGAACGTGGCGGTGAGCATCGACGCGACGACGAACTCCGCAGACCCGGCGAAGATGCAGCAGGCCATGAGCGTCGGAACCCACCAGGGAAGTCCCAGCGAGGCGGCGTAGATGCCACAGGTTATGCCCAGAAAGAGAAAGCCGGCGAGGATGGGCAGGGTGTAGGGGAACGCGGCGCGCAAGGCCGTAAGCCGCACGTTACCAGCAGATTGCTGCACGCTCTCTTCGTCCACTACCCCTCCTCGCACGTGAGAATTTCCGTCCTGGACTCAGATTATCACTAGAAGACCGCGACGACACGGGCGGGGAGGCCCGTCGCGCCCTCGATGTGCGGCCAGGTCACGAACACGACGGCGCCCGTGGCGGGAACCTTGTCGAGGTTCGCCATGACCTCGACCTGCAGATGCCCGTTATCGAGCACATAGCGCTCGCAGGCAAGGTCATCGGCCTCGGCGGCGAGGAACGACGCGTCCGTGTCGAACGTCTCGTGGCCGTTCATCTGGATGCCACGCTCCTCGTACAGGAACTTCAGCGCCTCCATGGACCAGCCGGGGCAGTGCTCGCCGCCCTCGGCATCGAAGTTGTTGAGCGCGTCGTTATCTGGCCAGCGCGTATACCAATCCGTGCGCAGCGCCACGAACGAGCCCTCGGGGATGCGGCCGTGCTCGGTCTCCCACGCTTCGATATCCGCGACGGTCACGGCGGTGTCCGGCCCTTCGGCGGCGACCTTGCCGGTAAGGTCGACCACGCAAAGCGGCATGGCCGTCCAGCTGCCGTCGCCCACCTCGTACGCCTCCGAGCCCACGGCGCCCGGGGTGAAGTGGCTCGGGAAGTCTACGTGCGTTCCGAACTGCCCCGGGAACTTGTACGTATGGATGCGGCGCGAGAGCATCTCTTCGTCGTAGTCGAAGACCGTGCGGCAGAGCTCGACGGAGCCCTCCGGGATGCCCGCCCAGTAGGGGCTTTCGTTCGTGAGGGGATGGGTGAGGTCGACCCAGGTGGCGCCCCTCAGCTCGTCCAGCATGTTCCACAGGCTCATGGTTGCTCCTTTCGCGCGGCGTTCTATGCAGGTAGGAGCATTGTACGACAACGTGGGGACTGAACTTGGGCGTTACTTCGCGTCATACGTTTGAAACGATGTCCCGGGCTCGCTTGAACCATTCACGGTGTGATTCCTACCGTTGGCGGAAGATGAACGAATCTGACCGATAATGACTGATTCTGATGATATTGTTCTACCCGTGAAGGAAATTGAACGTTAGTGACGGAATCTGAACAGATTCGAAGTTGAGCAGATCTGGAGCCGTCGGCAGAAGTTGGGAGGGTTGCGCCATGCTTGCAGAGGAACGGCTCAACAGGATCGTCGCTGTGGTGGACGAGCGGGGGACCGTCACCTCCGCCGAGCTCATGGAGCTGCTGAACGCATCGGAGTCCACCGTTCGCCGCGACCTCACGCGCCTTGCGCAGGAAGGGCGCATCGTGAAGGTTCACGGCGGTGCCGCCTCTGCGGGTGCGACGGCGGCTCGGCGCACGGTGGTCTCGGTCGACCAGGCGGTGGGTGAGCGCCACGAGCTCTATCTTGCCGAGAAGCGGCGCATCGCGCGCTTTGCGGCGACGCTTATCGGCCCCAGCGATTTCGTCTACATCGACGCCGGTTCCACCACGGGATGCCTGGCGGACGCCATCACTGAGCATTCAGCCACCTACGTGACGAACTCCGTGGAGATCGCGCACGCCCTGTTCGAAAAAGGTTGCCGCGTGCTCATGCCGGCGGGCGAGATCAAGACCGTTACCGGCGCGCTCGTGGGCGAGCAGACGGTGGAGACGCTTCGCCGCTTCCGCTTCACGATCGGGTTCTTCGGCACGAACGGCGCGACGCCTGATGCCGGCTTCACGACGCCTGAGCTGGGCGAAGCCCTGGTGAAGGAGACCGCGCTCGCGCATACGCTCAAGCCGTACGTGCTGTGCGATTCGAGCAAGCTTTCCGCTGTATCGCCCGTCGCCTTCGCGGCGTTCGACGACGCCGTGGTCATCACCGACGCCGTACCCAGCGAACTCGACGGTTATTCGAATGTCATCGTCGTCGAGTAGGACATCGACACCCCACCGTCTCCCAAGGAGGAAGCACATGATTTACACCGTAACGTTCAACCCGTGCCTCGACTACATCATCCAGGTCAACGGTCTCAAGCTCGGGCTCGTGAACCGAACCGCGCATGAGGAGATGCTGCCCGGCGGCAAGGGCGTGAACGTGTCCATCGTGCTCAGGAACCTCGGCCACGAGAATCGTGCGCTCGGCTTCCTTGCGGGCTTCACGGGGGCGGAGATCGCGCGCCGCCTGCGCGAGACGGGCGTCGAGGCGGATTTCATCGAGGTCGCCGAGGGTATGAGCCGCATCAACGTGAAGATCAACTCCGACGGCGTTGAGACCGAGGTCAATGGCATGGGTCCCGCCATTCAGCCGGCGGATGTCGAAGCGCTCTACGCGAAGCTCGACGAGCTCACGGCCGGCGACACCCTCATCATCTCTGGCAGCGTGCCGAGTGTGCTGCCCGGCGACATCTATGAGCGCATCATGGCCAGGCTCGAGGGTCGCGGCGTGTCTATCGTCGTCGACGCCACGCGCGACCTGCTCGTGAACGTGCTGCCGTATCACCCCTTCCTCATCAAGCCGAACAACCACGAGCTCGGCGAGATCTTCGACGTGGAGCTCCGCACTCGCGAAGAGGTCGTGCCCTGGGCGCGGAAGATGCAGGAGCGCGGGGCGCGCAACGTTCTTGTCTCCATGGCGGGCGAGGGCGCGGTGCTCGTGGCCGAGGACGGCTCGGTGCACGAGAGCCCGGCGCCGCGCGGTCATGTGGTGAACTCCGTAGGAGCGGGCGACTCGATGGTCGCAGGCTTCGTTGCGGGCTATACCGAGAGTGGCGGCGACTACGAGCAGGCGTTCCGCATGGGCGTGTGCACTGGTTCCGCCAGCGCGTTCTCCATGCAGCTCGCCACGCGCGCCGAAGTCGAGGCACTCCTCGCCGCCCTCTGAGATGCCATTAGGGACGGCCTGCCATTGGGGACGGGGGATAGTGGCTGGGCGCGTCCATCGCTGTGATGCGCTCTGAACCCGTTCGATCAAGAGTCGATGTAGAACGTACGACGTCTTTCGAGGTCGTTTCATCCATCATGCGGCGTTTTGCCGAGAAAGGAGTATTGACATGAAGATCACCGGATTGCTGAAGAAGGAGGGTGTGAAGCTCGGCGTAGTCGCCGCGTCGCAGGATGAGGCCATCGATGTCCTCGTCGATTTGCAGTGCGGCATCGGGGCTGTCGCAGACCGCGACCGCTACAAGCAAGCCGTGCTCGCACGCGAAGCTGAGTTCTCCACCGCCGTGGGCGAGGGCGTGGCGATTCCGCATGCCAAAACCGATGCTGTGAGCGAGCCCGGTCTCGTGGCGATCACCGTGCCCGGCGGCGTGGACTGGAAGGCGCCCGACGGCAAACCCTCCGACCTCATCTTCCTCATCGCCGCTCCCGACACGCAGGCGAACGTGCACCTCGAGGTGCTCGCCAAGCTCTCGGCGCTCCTCATGCACCCCGAGTTCTCGGCGGCGCTTCGCGCGGCGACGTCGGTAGACGAATTCCTTGCCGCGATCGATGCCGCGGAAGCTGCCTACGACGCCGAACAAGAGGCCAAGGCAGCTGCAAAGGCCGCTCCCGCAGCAGCCGCGCAGGACAGCGGCCTGCCGCAGATCCTTGCAATCACCGCGTGTCCCACGGGCATCGCGCACACCTACATGGCCGCCGAGAACCTCGAGAAGGTGGCGGGCGAGATGGGCTACACCATCAAGGTCGAGACCCAGGGCTCCGTGGGCACGAAGAACGCGCTCACCGCGGAGGAGATCGCTGCGTGCAAGGGCATCATCATCGCAGCGGACAAGGGTATCGAGCTCAGCCGCTTCGACGGCAAGCCGCTCTACTCCACGAACGTTTCCGCCGGCATCAACGATGCCGAGCGCCTCATCAAAATCATCGTGGACGGCGAGGCGCCCATCTGCCACGCGAAGGGCGGGTCTTCCGCTCCGGCGGCCGCCTCGGGCGACGGTATCGGCTCGCAGATCTACAAGCACCTCATGAATGGTGTCTCGCACATGCTGCCGTTCGTCGTGGGCGGCGGTATCCTGAAGGCCATCGCCTTCCTGGTGGACACCCAGGGCATGGGAACGGCTGCCTATGGTAGCTCCACGCCGCTCGCCGCGTTCTTCAACCTCGTGGGCGGCACGGCGTTCGACTTCATGCTGCCCATCCTGGCCGCGTTCATCGCCATGTCGATCGCCGACCGTCCCGGCCTCGCGCCCGGTCTGGTGGGCGGCTGGCTCGCCAAACAGGGCTTCACGCTCGGCTACCTCGCCACGGCCATGGACGCCGAGGCGCAGGGCGCCCTCATCTCGGGCGGCTTCATCGCAGCGCTCTTCGCCGGCTTCGCAGCGGGCTACCTCACGCTTGCCTTCGAGAAGGCCTGCGACCATCTGCCCAGCTCGCTCGAGGGCATAAAACCGGTGCTCTTGTACCCGCTCGTGGCGATCTTCGGTATCGGCTTCGTGATGCTCGCGCTGAACCCCGTCTTCGCGGCGATCAACTCCTGGCTCACCGGTGCGCTGAATAGCCTCGGCACGGGCAACCTCGTGCTCCTGGGCGCTGTTGTGGGCGGCATGATGTCCGTCGACATGGGCGGTCCCTTCAACAAGGCGGCCTACGTGTTCGGCACCGGCATGCTCGCTGCTGGCACCACCTCCGCGCAGATCGTCATGGCGTCCGTCATGGTCGGCGGCATGGTTCCTCCCATCGCCGTTGCGCTTTCCACCACGTTCTTCAAGAATCGCTGGACCGAGGCGGATCGCAAGGCCGGCATCGTGAACTACATCATGGGTCTTTCGTTCATCTCTGAGGGCGCGATTCCCTATGCCGCCGCCGATCCCGGTCGCGTGCTGCCCAGCTGCATCATCGGTTCGGCCGTCGCCGGCGCGCTCTCCGCGCTCTTCGGCTGCACGAGCCCCGCGCCCCATGGCGGCGCTTGGGTCATCGCCGTCATCGGCAATCCGGTGATGTACCTTGTGGCGCTCATCGCGGGCTCCGTGATTGCCGCGCTCATTCTCTCGTTCCTCAAGAAGCCGCTTTCGGCTGAGGAATCCGGGCTCGCGAAGTAACGAATCGCGTGCTCCGTTCGCCCGCGGGCGGACGATACGTTCCCGGCGAGCCGGTCGTTGCCTTCGGGCGCGGCCGGCTCGCTGCATGGATGTTGGGGCGGGCGTTGGAGTACTGCCAAAAGGGACTGTCCCTTTTGGGACGGGGGGGGGTGGATCCTCGCCAATAACCCCCGTCCCCTTTGGCAGGGCAGAACCCGCACCAGCCAATAACCCCCGTCCCCTTTGGCGGGGCATTGTTGAGAAGAGGGGCGGCGGAACAGTAAAAACACTCTTACGTACCCTCGCATTTGTTTGCGTCTCCTTTATACTAAGACGGCATGGAACAAGACGGGCGCCGCGCGGTTGCGAGCGCCCGATCCTTTGAGGGGAGAAAACATGGCAGAAGCGATGCGCGGCGTCTACACGAGCCTGACGAAGATCCGCCGCACCGTGTTCCGCGAGGTAGCTCGCATTGCGTACGAGGACACCGACGGCGTGTACGATGAGTTCGACGACCTGCCCTACGAGATCATCTCGGGCGATGTCGCAACGTACCGCGAAAGCGTCTTCCTCGAGCGCGCCATCGTGGGCGAGCGCATCCGTCTCGCCATGGGTCTGCCCATGCAGGGCGCCGATCGTCCGGCGAAGATTTCCGAGGGCACGGAGCTCGCGGCCAAGCCCGAGACGTACTACGAACCCCCGCTCATCAACATCATCAACTTCGCGTGCAACGCGTGCGCTGAAGAGAAGTACGTGGTCTCGAACCTCTGCCAGGGCTGCCTCGCGCATCCCTGCAAGGAGGTGTGCCCCAGGGACGCGATTTCGTTCATCGACGGCAAGGCCCACATCGACCAGGAGAAGTGCATCAAGTGCGGCCGTTGCCGCCAGGCGTGCCCCTACACCGCTATCGCGCATTGGCAGCGCCCGTGCGCCGCGGCGTGCGGCATGAACGCGATCGGCTCCGACGAGCAGGGTCGCGCCGTGATCGATTACGACAAGTGCGTCTCGTGCGGCCAGTGCCTCGTGAGCTGCCCGTTCGGCGCCATCGCGGACAAGAGCCAGATCTTCCAGATCATCCAGGCCATCCGTACGGGCGAGGAGGTCATCGCCGCGGTGGCGCCCTCGTTCGTGGGGCAGTTCGGCGGCCGCGGCAACGTTGACAAGCTGCGCGAGGCGTTCAAGAAGCTCGGCTTCGCGGGCGTGGAGGAGGTCGCCATCGGCGCGGACCTTTGCGCGGTTCAGGAGGCCGGCTACTTCCTGGAGGAAGTGCCCGAGAAGATTCCGTTCATGGGCACGAGCTGCTGCCCCGCGTGGTCGGTCATGGCGAAGAAGGAGTTCCCCGAGCACGCCGGGTGCATCTCGATGGCGCTCACGCCCATGGTGCTCACCGCGCGCCTCATTCGCGAGCAGCATCCCACGGCGAAGATCGTCTTTGTGGGGCCGTGCGCCGCGAAGAAGCTCGAGGCCATGCGCAAGAGCGTGAAGAGCGAGGTCGACTTCGTGCTCACGTTCGAGGAGATGGCAGGCATGATGGAGGCCAAGGGCATCGAGTACACGAAGCTCAAGGGCGACGGCGCCTCGGACTTCGACGTCGCGAGCGCGTCTGGCCGCGGTTTCGCCGTGGCGGGCGGCGTCGCGCAGGCCGTGGTCGACGCCATCCATAAGGACCATCCCGACATGGAGGTCAAGGTGGCGGCCGCGCAGGGCTTGGAGAACTGCCGCAAGATGATGAAGGATGCCGTGAAGGGCAAGTACGACGGCTACCTGCTCGAGGGCATGGCGTGTCCGGGCGGCTGCGTGGCGGGCGCCGGCACCATCCAGGCCGTGTCGAAGACGGCGGCGCAGGTCAAGGCCTATTCCAAGAAGTCGCCGCACAAGCTTGCGACGGAGAACATGTACAACAAGTACCTCGACGTGCTCGAGCGTGCCGAAGACGGCATTCGTTCCGAGGACGCCGTGGCGGAAAGCCTCGAGGCCCAGAAGGGCGAGGCGTAAGATTATTCGCTTCTAGCAGAGCCGTTCATCAACCCAAGCGCGAAGGTGGCCGTCCATGCGATTCATAAGCTGGGCGGTCGCCTTTTTTTCGAAGGGGCGCGTAATGCCGAACGGTCGCTCGAGGGCGCGATAGATGTACTCCTGCTCGTCGGCGATTTCGAGGCTTGTGGGATAGACGAGCTCGAAGGCAAAGCAAGCAAGGTTGACGAGGTAGTCTACCGGCGTGACGCGTTCGGAGTAGTGCGCGGTGTGGTGCTCGAAGAACGCGTCCTCGATGGCGGGGGAGACGGCGCTCGCGAGAAGCTCGTCTTCGGTTGCGTTGAGCACGGTCTCGACGGTGTCTGTGCTGGCAACCCGCAGAATGTCGAGTTTGTCTGCATCGCGGACGACATCGCAGATGGCGTGTGTGCGAACGTTGAGGTCTTCGGGCAGCCGGTAGTCGCTATGGAAGCCTACCGCGGCGCGGATGACCTCTTCGAGCTCGTCGCTCGGGTCGATGAAGCGGTGGATGATGCCGATGGTGCCCGCGGCGCTCCCGTCATCATCGGCGACGCCCGTATCGCCCTCGTTGCCGAAAAGCACCTCGACTCCGAGCGCCGCATGTCTCGTCGATGCGGCGTCGCTAAACGTGTCCCAGCGCTGCAGCTGCTCGAAGCGGCCGATATCATGTAGAAGGCCGCAAAGCCAGGCAAGATCGACGCCCGCCGGCGTGAATCCCGCTTCGCGCGCGATGCGCTCGCAGAGTTCCGCGACGCGCAGCGTGTGCTCGACCTTGAGTGCGATGCGCGGGTTCGTTGCGTCGTATGCTGCCACATAGCTATCGAACGCCTCCCGCGCGCGGCGACGGTCGATGGTGTGCGTAAGGTCTGCCATTGTGTCCCTCACTGACGAAACTGGTAATGTGACGTTACCAGGTAACAGGAAAACTGGTAAGAAGATGTTACCAGTTGCTAGAAGCGAAGCCGGTTCGCACGAAACGACAAGCTCGGCCACTCTCCAGGGTCATCACAATGAAAACGGCGAGTCCGAATTCCCAGATCGCGCCAAGTGAACAGTTTTATAGGGGTTCGCTAAGTAGCAAGGGAAGAAGCGGCAAAAAGTTCGCAGGTCGCAGCCTCACGGGTTTCAGAGATACTTCGCTACCCCCCGCCAAAACCGTTCATTTGGCGCAATTTGTTCGAGCCGGGCCTCGAGCCCTGTGTCCCCGCATCCTCTCATTGCCGCAGCAAGGCAGAAAACGCGAGGAGGGATACCGCCGAGCCGGTGTTCCCTAAGCGAACATTCCGCAGCCGCGAAGCGGCGAGGACGTTCGCGTGGGAACTCCTGCTCGGCGGTGCCCCTCCCGGTTAGCGTCAAGGACTATGCGAAGTACTTCACGCCGCTCTCGAAGATGGGCATGAACTTCTCGCCCGGCACGTTCTGGTACAGGCCGTCGCCGCGGCGCTCCACGTGGCCCATCTTGCCGAAGACGCGGCCGTCCGGTGAGGTAATGCCCTCGATGGCGAGGACGGAGCCATTCGGGTTGACGGACAGGTCCATGCTGGGCGCGCCGGCCTCGTTCACGTACTGCGTCGCGATCTGACCGCCCTCGCGAAGCTGCGCGAGCACCTCGTCGTTCGCCACGAAGCGACCCTCGCCGTGGGAGATGGCCACGGTGTAGGTATCGCCCACTTCGCAGGCAGAGAGCCAGGGCGAAAGGTCGCTCGCCACGCGCGTACGCACCAAGCGGCTCTGGTGGCGGCCGATGGTGTTGAACGTGAGCGTGGGCGCGTCGGCCGTCGCGGGCACGATATCGCCATACGGCACGAGCCCCAGCTTCACGAGCGCCTGGAAGCCGTTGCAGATGCCCAGCATGAGGCCGTCGCGGTTCTGCAGGAGGTCGCGCACGGCCTCCGTCACCTCGGGCGCGCGGAAGAACGCGGTGATGAACTTCGCGGAGCCGTCGGGCTCGTCGCCGCCGGAGAAGCCGCCGGGGATCATGACGATCTGGCTCTCGCGGATGCGGCGGGCGAGCTCGGCCGTGCTCTCGGCGACCGCCTCGGGCGTGAGGTTGTTGATGACGAGGGTATCGGCCACGGCGCCGGCGGCGGTGAAGGCGCGGGCGCTATCGTACTCGCAGTTGTTGCCGGGGAACACGGGGATGATCACGCGCGGGCGCGCGAACTTCTCGCCGGCATACACGGTTTGGATGCGACCGGTCTCCGCGCAGCTAAAGTTCACCGTTTCGATGGCCGGCAGCTTGGCGGCTTCCTCGGCAGGTGTGCGATAGGGGAAGACGCCCTCGATGGCGGCCTCCCATGCCTCCTGCAGCTCGGCGAGATCGAGCGCTTCGTCATAGGCAGAAAGCTCGTACGCTTCGGTGGTATGGCCGAGCTCTACGACGCGAGCACCCTCGATCTCGGGCAGCTCGGTGCCGTCTGCAAGCTCCACCATGAAGCAGCCGTAGGCGTGGTCGAACAGGTCGCGTGCCTCGGCCTCGTAGTACTCATCGGAGACGGTGAAGCCCAGACGATTGCCCACGCATGCCTTGAAGAGCACCTCGGCGATGCCGCCGAAGCCCGGCGTGGAGATGGAAAGCGCCTTGCCCTCGCGCACAAGCTCTTCAACGGCGCCGAAGACGGCAAGCAGCGACTCGGCATCCGGCACGAGGTCGTCGTCGCAGTAGGCGGGCTCGATGAGCGCGACGCGGTGTCCCGCACCCTTGAACTCAGGTGAGACCACGCGGTCGAGTGAACCGGTCGCGACGGCGAAGGAGACGAGCGTGGGCGGCACGTCGAGGTCCTCGAACGAGCCGCTCATGGAGTCCTTGCCGCCGATGGCGCCGGCGCCCAGGTCGACCTGCGCCATGAGGGCACCGAGCACCGCCGCGACGGGCTTGCCCCAGCGCTCGGGGACGTCGCGCAGACGCTCGAAATACTCCTGGAAACTCAGGTAGGCGCGCTCATGTTCGAAGCCGGTCGCCACGAGGCGCGCGATGCTCTCCACCACGGAAAGGTACGCGCCGCGGTACTGGTCGGCCGCCATGATGTAGGGATTGAAGCCCCACGCCATGCCGGAGACCGTGGTGGTCTCGCCGTCGACCGGGAACTTCGCCACCATGGCCTGCGCGGGCGTGAGCTGCTCGCTGCCGCCGAACGGCATGAGCACGGTGGCCGCGCCGATCGTGGAGTCAAATCGCTCCGAGAGGCCCTTGTTCGAAGCCACATTAAGATCGGTTACGAGGGCGTGCATCGCGTCGGCGAAGGAGTCGACCTCCTCAGCGCCGGGTACGAGCGGCACGGTGCTCTCGAAGATGTTCTCCAGGCTGCCGAATTCGTCGAGGGCGGCCTCGGCGAGGTCGCTTTCTGGGTCGATGGGTGCGATACCCTGTGCCTCCACGTGCACTGTCTGATGCTTCGGGGCGCCGTTCGAGGCGAGGAACTCGCGCGAGAGATCCACGATGACGTCGCCCATCCAAGCCATGCGCACGCGCTTCTCGTGCGTGACCTCGGCGATGACGTTGGCCTCGAGGTTCTCCTCCGTGGCGTAGGCCATGAACTCGTCGACGTCGTCCTCGGCCACGGCCACGGCCATGCGCTCTTGGGACTCGGAGATGGCAAGCTCGGTGCCGTCGAGACCCTCGTACTTCTTCGTGACCTGGTCGAGGTCGATGTAGAGGCCGTCGGCAAGCTCGCCCACGGCAACGCTCACGCCGCCCGCGCCAAAGTCGTTGCAGCGCTTGATGAGGCGACAGGCGTCCTCGCGGCGGAAGAGGCGCTGAAGCTTGCGCTCCATGGGGGCGTTGCCCTTCTGCACCTCGGCACCGTCTTTCTCGATGGACTCGACGTTATGCGCCTTGGACGAACCGGTGGCGCCGCCGATGCCGTCGCGGCCGGTACGCCCGCCCAAGAGGATGATCTTGTCGCCGGGCTGCGGCTCCTCGCGGCGCACGTGGCTCGCGGGGGTCGCGCCCACCACGGCACCGACTTCCATGCGCTTGGCAACGTAGCCGGGGTGGTAGAGCTCGGAGACCTGCCCGGTGGCGAGGCCGATCTGGTTGCCGTAGGAGGAGTAGCCGGCGGCGGCCGTGGTCACGAGCTTGCGCTGCGGGAGCTTGCCCTCGAGCGTCTCCGCGACGGGCACGGTTGGATCAGCCGCGCCGGTGACGCGCATGGCCTGGTAGACGTAGCTGCGGCCGGAGAGCGGGTCGCGGATGGCACCGCCGATGCACGTGGCCGCGCCGCCGAAGGGCTCGATCTCGGTGGGGTGGTTGTGGGTCTCGTTTTTGAAGAGGAAGAGCCAGTCCTGGTCCTCGCCGTCGACATCGACCTTCACCTTGACGGTGCAGGCGTTGATCTCCTCAGATTCGTCGAGACCGGTGAGCTGCCCCGTGTGCTTGAGCCACTTCGCGCCGAGCGTGCCCATGTCCATGAGGGTGACGGGCTTCTCGTCGCGGCCGAGCTCGTGGCGCATCGCGAGGTAGCGGTCGAAGGCTTCCTGCACCACGGCGTCGTCGATCTGCACGTCGTCGAGCACGGTGCCGAACGTCGTGTGGCGGCAGTGGTCGGACCAGTACGTGTCGATCACGCGGATCTCCGTGA
Organism: Enorma timonensis; assembly: GCF_000321165.1. Classification (NCBI taxonomy): domain Bacteria; kingdom Bacillati; phylum Actinomycetota; class Coriobacteriia; order Coriobacteriales; family Coriobacteriaceae; genus Enorma; species Enorma timonensis. The sequence continues at coordinate 22,677 of NZ_CAPF01000035.1, read as the reverse complement.
TGGAGGGGTCGCGGCCCTCGCCTTCGAAATACTGCTGGCAGAACGTGATGTCGGCGAGGTCCATGGCAAGGCCGCGCTCGGCGATGAACGCGGCGAGGCCGGCCTCGTCGAGCTCGCGGAAGCCATCAAGCACCTCGACAGGCTCGGGATCGGGAATCTCGGTGGCGAGCGTCTCGGGCTTCTCGAGGGCGGCGAGACGCGCCTCCACGGGGTTCACCACGTAGCGCTTGATTGCCTCGATGTCGGCGTCGGCGAGCTCGCCGCTCAAGATGTAGACCTTGGCGGAGCGCACGGTCGGCCGCTCGCCCTGGGAGATGAGCTGGATGCACTCGCTCGCGGAGTCGGCGCGCTGGTCGAACTGGCCGGGCAGGAACTCCACGGCGAACACGGCGGCGCCGGGAGCCTCAGGCAGCTCGTTATAGGTGACGTCGACCTGCGGCTCGCTGAAGACCGTGGGCACGCAGGCGTTAAAGAGCGCCTCGTCGATGCCCTCGACGTCATAACGGTTCACGAGGCGCACGCCCTCGAGCCCGCGTATGCCCAAGATCTCGGCGAGCTCTCCTTTGAGCTGCTGAGCCTCGACGTCGAAGCCCGGTTTCTTCTCCACGTAGATGCGAGAGACCATCCTGCCCGTCCCTTCCCTGGGTGTGATGCCATAACGTCTCTATGATACGGCAGCGAGGGGCGGGCGGGGATGACGACCATCGCGTGCTGCCGTATCTCCCAAAATATGCGAATGCGGGCAGTAAGCCGCCGCGTGGGAGGGGGCTTACTGCCCGGAATATCCGTGACAACGGGGACAGGTACCTTTGTTACACGAGGACCGTGCCGCACCGCCCTCCCTGAGGATTTTCGTTTCGAGGCGGCGGGAGTTCCGCTCACCGACGATTTCACAACGGCCGCGGTTCTCGTGCGCATCATGATTGACAGGCAAAACGCATTCACCTATAAGTGTGATTAGGTAATTAGCTAATAACCTATATACCTAATGACAAGAGAGAGGAGCTTGCATGGAGGAGCGAAAAAAGCTCGGTTTCTTTCCCATGTTCGCCTCGATTCTGGCCGGCATGATCGGCTCCGGTGTCTACGACCTTTCGTACCAGCTCGGCTTGGTTGCTTCTCCTGGTGCCGTCATCATCGCGTGGGCGGTCTGCTTCATCGGCATGCTCACCTTCACGCTATCCCTCATGAACCTTCTGAACAAGGAGCCCGAGGGCGATGGCCTGTACGTCTACGCGAATAAGGCCGCCGGCCCGCTCGGGGAGTTTATGAGCGCCTGGGGCTACTGGATGAGCGGATGGATCGGCAACATCGCGTTCGCGACCATGATGATGATTGCGCTGTCGACCTTCTTCCCCGTGCTCGGCGATACCGGCACGAGCTGGCCCGCCATCATCGTCGCCTCGGTGGTCATGTGGGCGCTGTTCTTCTTCATCAACCGCGGCGTCGAGAGCGCCATGATTATCAACTCGATCCTTACCGTGATCAAGGTCATCCCCCTCGTCCTGTTCTTCGTCGTGGTGGTCGTGAGCTTCAACTTCGGCGTGTTTACCACGGACTTCTGGACGAACTTCGCGGGCAACGTCACCCATGGCGGGTTCGACGCGCAGTCCGTCTTCGACCAGGTCACGAACTCCATCATGTCGCTGGTGTGGGTGTTCATGGGCATCGAGACCGCGGCACTCATGTCGCGCCGCGCCCAGAGCAAGAGCATCGCGGCGAGCGCCTCGATCACGGGTCTTGCCTGCGGTACGATCCTCATGTTTATCATCTCGATCCTGCCTTACGGCGTCATGACGGCCGACGAGTTCGTCGCCCTCGGCGAGCCCTCGGTCGCGCGCATGCTCGAGCTCTACATCGGCCCCATCGGCGGGCACCTCATCTCGGCTGCCATGGTGATCTCGATCTTAGGCGCGTGGATCAACTACACGCTCGGACCCACCGAGTCGCTGCTCATCCTCTCGGACCATGGCCTGCTGCCCAAGAAGTTCGGTGAGCTGAACGACCGCGGCGTGCCCACGTTCTCACTCTTCCTCACCACGCTCCTGGGCAACCTCCTGCTCATCTCCATGCACTTCACCGAGGACGCCTACAACTTCGGCTACAGCCTGAGCGCGTCGGCGATCCTCATCACCTGGGTGTTCATCACGATCTATCAGGTGAAGCGCGGGATCCAGCATCCGGACGACCCGGGGCGCGTGAAGAACCTCGTGATCGGCGTCATCGGCTGCGTGTACTTCTTCTACGCGATGTTCGTCAGCGGCATCTCCTATATCCTCCTCTGCGGCGTGCTCTACGTGGTGGGATTCTTCTTCTACTACAAGGCGCGCAAGGACGAGGGCATGGAGGCCGCCTTCAACGGTCGCGAGAAGCTCGCCGTCGCCGCCGTCGCCGTCGCCGCGGTCGTTGGCCTCGTCATGTACGTGATGGGCATGTGACGCTGAGATCCTCTCCACCGCGGGTGCCCGGGCGCCGCGCGGAGGCGTGCCCGATTCGGCTGCGATTTCAAGCCGGCTGCGGGCCGACCTCCCTCCCGACGGCGTCCCAGCCCGCGTGTGTTCAGACCCGGGCGGCCGCCATCGTCCGCTCGAACCGATTCAGGCACCTCCCGACATGTCGGAACAGGCTATCCCGTTGTGACGTCCAGCGGATACCGGCACGCATGTCGCCGTGCATCGCATCGTTTCGTTAACAACGCACGTAAGGAAGGAGTTTTTATGAGCAACATCCACGTGTACTCAGAGGTTGGCCCGGTCAAGAAGATCTTGATCTCGCGCCCCGAAGGGTACTTCGACGCCGTGCGGCCGGACTCCCGCGAGTTCCAGCTCGTCGACGACGTGGTGTGGGCCGAGAAAGCCTGCAAGGACCACGACGTCTTCGCCGGGCACCTGAAGAGCATCGGCGCCGAGGTGGTCTACCTCGAGGACTTGTTCGAGCAGTCGCTCGGCGACGAGGAGGATCGCCGCCGGTTCCTCGACGAGTACATGGACGAGGACTTCATCTACGATCCCGCCCTGCGCGAGCAGATCGCCGCGTACCTCATGCCCATGAGCGCGCACGACTTCGCCCGCGCCGTCATGGCGGGCATCGAGAAGGCCGACCTCGAGGGCACGGCGAAGCCCGCGTCGCTCGCCGACGTGCTCCCCGACGAGACGCCCGAGGATCCCTATGCGATGCATACCTCGGCGAACTTCATCATGTGCCGCGACCCCGGCTGCTCGGTGGGATCGAACTTCACGATCAACCGCTTCGTCCAGAACACCCGCAACCTTGAGACGGTCGTGTGGAAGCACGTCTTCGAGAACGTGCCGTCCTTCGCCGGCGGCGCGCAGCTCGTGCACACGAACGACCCGCACGGCGAGACCATCGAGGGCGGCGACATCGCCATCCTCTCGCCCGAGGTCATCGCGATCGGCCATAGCTGCCGCACGCACGCGGCGGCCATCGAGGAGTTCGCCAAGAACGTGCTCGCGAGCGGCGACAGCTTCAAGAAGGTCGTGGTGTTCGAGATCCCCAAGGGTCGTGCCTACATGCACCTGGACACCGTCTTCACCGCGGTCGACGTGGACAAGTTCACCTACTATCCCGGCATCATGGGCGGCCTCAAGCTCTACGAGCTCACCCTCGGCGCCGACGGCGAGCTCCACGCGGCGTGCACGGAGGAGGAGCTGGATGAGGCGCTCAAGCGCCTGCTGCACCTGCCTGCCGTGGATCTCATCCCCTGTGCCGGCGGGCATCCCTATTGGGCCGACTACGAGCAGTGGTCCGACGGTTCCAACACGCTCGCCGTGGCGCCGGGCGTGGTGTGCACCTACGACCGCAATTACCGCACCAACGAGGTGCTTCGCGCGCACGACATCAAGGTGCTCGAGGTTCCCTCCGGCGAGCTCTGCCGGGCGCGCGGCGGCCCGCGCTGCATGAGCATGCCGCTCGTCCGCGAGGACCTGTAGGCCGCGCCCCTCTGCATCGCCCGGTTCCGCGCCGGCGCGGGGCGACCTTCCGCGCCGGCTCGCCTAGCCCCAAGAAAGGAATGGCAATGATCAAGAAGAAGGACTTCATCGACGTTCAGGATTTCACCAAGGAGGAGTACCTCGAGCTTCTCGAGGTGATCCGCGTGCTCAAGGAGGCCGACCAGAAGGGCATCCAGGTGCCGCTGCTCAAGGGCATGACGATCGCCCTCATGTTCGACCAGCCGAGCACCCGCACCCGCGTGTCGTTCGAGTCCGCCATGGACAAGCTCGGCGGCGACGCGCTCTATCTCGAGACCAAGACCATGCATGTGGGCGAGGGTCGCGAGACCATGAAGGACACCGCGCTCGTGATCTCGGGCATGTGCGACGCGATCGAGTGCCGCAACGAGAACCATGACGCGATCGTCGACCTCGCCAAGTGGGCGACCGTGCCGGTCTTCAACGGCATGTCCTCGGTGCACATGCATCCCACGCAGGCGCTCTGCGACCTCTTCACCGTCATGGAGAACAAGCCCGCCGGCAAGAAGCTCGAGGACGTGAAGGTCATGTGGGTGGGCGACAACTCCGCCGACACTTCCAAGGAGAACTACCACCTGGGCGGCGTGTGCCGCTCCGTGGCGCTCCTCTTCTCCATCATGGGCATCACCTTCATCTCCTGCGCGCCCGAGCGCGCCAAGATGCTGCCCGAGGACGTGGCGGCGTGCAAGGCGAACTACGAGAAGTCCGGCGGCCAGTTCATCGAGACCGACGATCCGTACGAGTACATCGACCAGGTGGACTTCCTGTTCACCGATGCCTGGTGGTACCACGGCTCCGACGACCTCAAGCCCCAGAAGATCGAGGAGTTCTTCCCCAAGTACTCCATCAACCAGGAGCTCATCGATGCCGCGCCCGAGTGGGTCAAGGTCATGCATCCGCTGCCGGGCAACCGCGGCTATGAGATCTCGAATGAGGTCTGGGACGGCCCGCATTCGCTGCTCATGGAGCAGGCGGCCAACCGCTTCCACACCCAGAAGGGTCTGCTCGCCGCGTTCCTGATCCCGCGCAAGCGCCCTGCCAACGAGGCGCTCGCAGCCTACTACACCGCTCAGGTCGAGGCGCTTACTACCGAGACTGTCGATAAGGTGGCTGGGACGCACTTCGGTGAGTGGGTCTAGCCTAAGCGTGCGGTGTGAGCCTCATTTGAGAGGCGTCTGCGCATTTACGGTGGCATGACACCGAAACAACGTGACGGATAAAAGCCGGGGGCACGCTTTTAGGGGTGTGCCCCCGGCTTTGAGCAAAGAGCGGATGGGAGAACGGGCAGCTCGAAGAGGTGTGGTTCACCGCCTACCGTTCACTCGGTTCCGGCTCGAAGATTCGTGCGAGATATGCGAGGTTCGCCTGGTAGTTCTCGTTGAGAAAACGGTAGTAGACAGCGTTTTGCACGCGTTGGGGATAAACGAGCTCGGCCTCACGCATCTGATGTAGGTGTGCCGAGATCGAGCTCGGCGCTACGCGCAGCGTCTCGGCGAGCTCCTTAGTGGTTTTGGGAGAAGCCTGGAGTTCAATGAGGATCCTGAGCTTCATGGGGCTTCCGATGGCCTTGAGGAACAGTGCGATCTCTTCCGACACTTCAACGCTGGAACGCAAGGGGAGCGATATGCCCTTGTAGATGGTAAGACAGCCTTCAACGCAGTTGACCATAAGGTCCGGGGCGATGAATGCCGAGATGATCACTACCACGTTTTCAATGTCCGTGCGGCGGTAGGAAAGTTCGACTTGCTTTTCGAATCGTATGGCACCCTGCTCGATAACGATCTGGGGATGGCAGTTTCTGATATAGCTTTCTGCACCAATCTGCCCGAGCAGGCGACGTTCGTCTGCAAGGCAATCGAGCTCTCGGACACCGATGTCCTGCCAGAGTCGAGAGAACACCTGCTCCCAGTACACCTTGAGGAAGGTCGAGATGCGCGTGCGCACGTCTTTTTCATGTTCGATGAGCCAGCGCGCCCTCTCGACGGAAACATAATGCCGAAAAATCGGTGAGTCGGTATCGAGTGTCTCGAGATTTCCCTCGAGCGCCTCTTTGACGGTTTGACGAGGAAGCAGTCCCGAGAAGATACCGTACATGAAGTCCACGCGGTCGATGGTCTCGATGCTCGCTATGAAGCGCTCGGCGCTGTCGATGTTGTGTCGCTCGATGTAGCAAACATAGTCCATGAGGAGATTCCACTGCATGGTGATATTGGAGAGGAAGTCGAATTCCTCTCGCGATGCAGCGTCCATCGAGGAAAGGATACTGGTCGACCAGCCCTTCCATGTGGGATGGATATCGGGGCTTGCAAGCACATGGAGACTCGAAACCATCTCAGCCACGGGGCTGAGTTTGATCTCGACGGAGCGGAACGAAGACGCTTCCGATGCATCGCCTTTTATGAGCATGCGCGTTCCCTTTCAGCGAGGTTTCCGGATGCGCAGAAACGGTCAACGTATACTATCCTACGCTTCTCACATTTTGTGACGCTTTCGCTGAATAATACACAGAAGCTGCTGGAATACACGGCAGCGAGCGGACATCCGGCTGGGAGCCAGATGCCCGCTCGCACGCAAACTTGCTGACGCGCTATGCTTACTCGTTCGCCTCGGCGCCTTCTGCCCAGGCGGCGGTGTCCTCGATGCGGATGAGACTCGCCACGCGCTCGATCGTCGGCAGCTTCGCGAGTTCGGCGCAGGCGGCTTGGATGTCGCCCTCGCGCGCCTCCTCGGTGAGCACGACGATGCAGCGGCCGTCGTCCTGGACGACCTGCCGTGCCTCGGCGACGCCGATCTTGAACGCCTCGAGGGTGTCGGCGACGGCGGGGAGGGCGTCGTTGGTGTGCGTGGTGGTAAGGCGCAGGTAGTAACGGCAGCGAAGATCCTCGATCGAGCGGATCTCGAATCGGCGCTCGTAGGGCTCGGCTTCCGCCTCGGGTGCCTCGCCGCGCGAGATGGCGCGCGCAAGCTCGAGGATATCGCCCACCACGGCGCTCGCGGTGGGGAAGGAGCCCGCGCCCGCGCCGTAGAACATCGTCTCGCCCACGGAGTCGCCCACGGCGAAGACCGCGTTCATAGCGCCGTTCACGCTAGCGAGCATATGGCGCTCGGGAATCATGGTGGGGTGCACGCGCGCGTCGATCCCCGCGTCGGTCATGCGCGCGATACCGAGCAGCTTGATGACGCAGCCCATCTTGCGCGCCTCGTCGATATCGACGGGTGAGATGTCGCGGATGCCCTGCATGTACACGTCGTCCGTGGTCACGCGCGTGTGGAAGGCGATGGACGAGAGGATCGCGACCTTGCTTGCGGCATCGAAGCCGTCGACGTCGGCAGAAGGATCTGCCTCGGCGTAGCCCAGACGCTGCGCGTCGGCGAGTACATCGGCGAAACTCGACCCTTCAACCGTCATGCGCGAGAGGATGTAGTTTGTGGTCCCGTTCAAGATGCCGGCGATGGTGAGCATGCGGTTGCCCACGAGCGAGCGCTCGAGTGTCGCCACGATGGGGATTCCGCCGCCCGCAGACGCCTCGCAGCGCAGCTGGACGCCCGCCTCGCGCGCAAGGCCGCACAGCCGTTCCATGTTTCGGCCGAGCAGCGCCTTGTTCGCGGTCACGACGTGCTTGCCGGCCTCGAACGCGGCCTCGAAGATCTCTGTCGCGGGATGCTCGCCGCCGATGAGCTCGACCACGATATCCACCGCGGGATCCGCTACCACGTCGTGCCAGTCGGTGGTGAACGCCTCCGGCGCGATGCCGAGTTCCGCCGCCCGCTCCGGCTCGAGCGCGCATGTCTTCGCGACGCGCAGGTCGACGCCGAAGGCACGCAGGTACTCGTCGCGATTGCGCGCGATGGTGAGCGCGGTACCGCCGCCCACGGTTCCGAGTCCGATGAGTCCCACGTTCACGGTGCGCGTAGTTTCGGGCATATGCAGCTCCTCGTCCTTCGAATGATGAGATCCAGCCCGGCCGGTTTCCACCATGTTGGTTGCGCGCGGGCATCTACGACCATATCTGCCTGCAATTCCGGCGTGTTTGGCGCATGAGGGGCGAAACAGAGATGTAACATGCTCCGCACAGGTGTGGAGGCCGAAGAACCCGCAGGTAGCGTTTATGCGCGAGCCGCTTTGCACGCTTTTCGCGCCTCCTGGGGAGTCCGGCTGCCCCCAGAACCCTTACGTTTCTTGCGAAAAGAGAGTAATCTAGCACGAACTACCTGTTGAAAGGTATGGGAATTTGCGTCCTTCCTGCGTGGCCGCACGCGGGGTATTGGGCGTTTGTGGGGGCTGCAGCGGTACGTCGCCGCTGCCGAATGAAGGGAGCGTTTGCATGTCGAGTCGCACTGCTATGCAAAACCTTTCCGTTAATCGTCGCACGTTCGTCGCGGGTACCGCGGGCCTTGGCCTCGTGGGCGTGCTCGCCGGCTGCTCCGGTGAGGGCGAGACGGGCGGCACCGGTTCCGCCGCGTCCGCTGGCGGTACGTTCAAGGTCGGCGGCATCGGACCCCTCACGGGCGGCGCTGCCATCTATGGCAACGCGGTCAAGAACGGCGCACAGATCGCCATCGACGAGATCGCAGAGGCGGGCGGCGACGTCCAGTTCGAGATGAACTTCCAGGACGATGAGAACGACGCCGAGAAGTCCGTGAACGCGTATAACAACCTCAAGGACTGGGGCATGCAGATCCTCATGGGCACCGTGACCTCCACGCCGTGCGTCGCCGTGACCGCCGAGTCCAACGCGGACAACATCTTCACGCTCACCCCGTCCGGCTCCTCGACGGACTGCATCGGCGGCCAGCCCGACGCGGATGGCAACATCTCCACGCCGCGCAAGGACAACGTCTTCCAGATGTGCTTCTCCGACCCCAACCAGGGCGCCGCTTCCGCGCAGTACATCTCCGAGCAGGGGCTCGGCACCAAGATCGCCATCATCTACAAAAACGACGACACCTACTCCATGGGCATCCATGACACGTTCGTGAACAAGGCCGAGGAGCTCAACCTCGAGATCGTCTCTGAGTCCACGTTCACCGAGGATTCCCAGACCGACTTCTCCGTGCAGCTCAACGACGCCAAGAACGCCGGCGCCGACCTCGTGTTCCTGCCCATCTACTACACGCCCATCTCGCTCATCCTCACGCAGGCAGATCAGATGGGTTACGCGCCCAAGTGGTTCGGCGTCGACGGCATGGACGGCCTGCTCACGGTAGAGGGCTTCGACACTTCCCTTGCCGAGGGCTGCATGCTCCTCACCCCGTTCGTCGCGACCGCCGAGGACGAGGCCACGAAGTCCTTCGTCGAGAAGTACCAGAGCGACGATTACGGCAAGGGCGAGACCCCGAACCAGTTCGCCGCCGATGCCTACGACTGCATCTACGTGCTCAAGCAGGCCATCGAGGCCGCTGGCGTGACGCCCGACATGGACGCGCAGTCCATCAGTGACGCCCTCAAGGAAGCCATCGTGGCCGACGACTTCTCCTACACCGGTCTCACCACGGCTGGCGAGGCAGCGACCTGGTCCGATACCGGTGAGATCTCGAAGATGCCCATGGGCATGGTCATCCAGGACGGCGTGTACATGCCGCTCGACGCGTAAGGGCTCGCGGGTTGTAGCGTGTAAAATGACCCCAGGGATCGTGTAAAAACACCCCAGGGGTTATTTTACATGCTTGTATCGGCGGACTTATGATTCAGGGTGGCTGCATGTAAAATAACCCCTGGGGTGTTTTTACACGACGCTACACGTATGGAGGCTGCCTGTTCGTGGGCGGCCTCCGCTTCATATGAAAGGAGGGGGGCATGGAATTCCTCGCGAACGTCATCAACGGCATGAGCCTGGGCAGTGTGTACGCCATCATCGCACTCGGCTACACCATGGTGTACGGCATCGCCAAGATGCTCAACTTCGCGCACGGCGACGTCATCATGGTCGGCGCGTACATCTGCTTCTGCAGCGTGAGCTATCTGGGACTGCCTGTGCTCGCAGGCATCGCGCTCTCGGTGGTGGGGTGCACGGTGCTCGGCATCGTGGTGGAGCGCCTCGCCTATAAGCCGCTGCGCAACGCCCCGTCGCTAAACGTCCTCATCACGGCCATCGGCGTGAGCTACTTCCTTCAGAATGCGGCGCTGCTCATCATGGGCTCCGACCCCAAGAGCTTCTCGGGCATCCTGAGCCTGCCGGCGCTCCAGCTCTTCGACGGGCGTCTTACCATCAGCGCGACGGCAGTCATCACCATCTTGGCGTGCGTCGCCATCATGGTTGCCCTCACGTTCTTCACGAGCAAGACGAAGATGGGCAAGGCCATGCGCGCCTGCTCCGAGGACCGCGACGCGGCGCAGCTCATGGGCATCAACGTGAACTCGACGATCTCTATGGTGTTTGCCATCGGCTCCGGTCTCGCGGCCATCGCGGGCGTGCTCATGTGCGCGGCGTACCCCACGCTCATGCCCACCACGGGATCCATGCCCGGCATCAAGGCCTTCACGGCGGCGGTGCTCGGCGGCATCGGCTCCATCCCGGGTGCGGCGCTCGGCGGCATCCTCTTGGGTATCATCGAGATTCTCGCGCGTGCCTACATCTCCACGCAGCTCGCCGACGCAGTGGTGTTCGCGGTGCTCATCATCATGCTCCTCATCCGTCCGGCCGGCTTGCTTGGCAAGCCCGTGAACGAGAAGGTGTAGGTGAGAGTCATGGGTATCATGCAGCTTAAGCCGCAGACGCGGAAGACCATCATCACCTATGCAATCGTCATCGTGGCGTTCATCGCCGTGACCATCCTGGACGCTGTCGGGCTCATCTCGAACTCGCTTTCCGGCCAGCTCGTGCCCATTTGCGCGTACGTGTCGCTTGCCGTGTCGCTCAACCTCGTCGTCGGTGTTTCGGGCGAGCTGTCGCTCGGCCACGCCGGCTTCATGAGCGTGGGCGCTTTCACGGGCGTCGTCGTGGCTGGTTGGCTTTCGTATCTCGGTGTCGAATCCGACCTCGTGCTCTTCGCCGTCTCGGCGGTGGCGGGCGCCATCCTCGCCGGCATCGTGGGCTTTTTGGTGGGCATCCCGGTCATGCGCCTGCGCGGCGATTACCTGGCCATCGTGACGCTCGCGTTCGGCGAGATCATCAAGAACCTGCTCAACAACGTCTATATCGGCGTCGACGGAGCGGGCTTGCACTTCGCGATGCTCTCCGATTCCTCCGCCCTCGGCATGAGCCAGGGCGTCATCCTCATCAACGGTGCGAAGGGCGCCGTGGGCATCAGCAAGGTCTCGACGTTCGCGCTCGGCATCGTGGTGGTGCTCATTACCGTGGCGGTGGTCTTGAACCTCATGCACAGCCGCGACGGCCGCGCCATCATGGCGGTGCGCGACAACCGCATCGCCGCAGAGAGCGTGGGCGTGAACGTGACGAAGTACCGCCTCATCGCCTTCACTGTGGCCTCCGCCCTTGCGGGCGTGGCCGGCGTGCTCTACGCCATGAACTACTCGACGGTCGTGCCGTCGCAGTTCGACTTCAACCAGTCGATCCTCATCCTCGTGTACGTCGTGCTCGGTGGTATGGGTAACATCTCCGGATCCATCGTCTCGGCCGCCTTCCTCACGGTGCTGCCCGAGGTGCTGCGCCCCATCAACCAGTACCGCATGCTGCTCTATGCGATCGTGCTCATCCTCGTGATGGTCGTGCCGCACCTTTCCATCTATCAGCGCGCGACCGAGGCACTTCGTCGGCGCTTCAGCCGTGGTGCCGCCAAGCCCGCGGTAGCCACGGAGGGCGGTGAGGCCGATGAGTAAGTTCACCGATTTCGCCCAGCGCCGTCGCGAGACCACCAAGATGGTGCCCGTGCCGAGCGTTTCGATTATGCCCGAGCGCGACCTGGGCAAGGCGCCCGCACTCGAGTGTCTGCACCTGGGCATCGACTTCGGCGGCCTCAAGGCGGTCGACGACTTCAACATCACCGTAGGCCGCACGGAGATCTGCGGCCTCATCGGTCCCAACGGCGCGGGCAAGACCACGGTCTTCAACCTGCTCACGAAGGTGTACGCGCCCACGCGCGGCACCATTATGGTCGACGGCCAGGACACCGCCGGTATGGATCCGGCACGCGTGAACCGTCTGGGTGTGGCGCGCACGTTCCAGAACATCCGTCTGTTCAACTCCATGACCGTTGAGGAGAACGTGGCGGTTGGCCTGCACAACCAGCGTCACTGTGGTATGGCGACGAGCATCCTGCGCCTCCCGCACCACTGGAAGAGCGAGCGGTACTACCACGAGCGGGCACTTGAGCTGCTCGATATCTTCGACATGGCGGGCCTCGCCGATCACGAGGCGGGTTCTCTGCCCTACGGCGCCCAGCGCCGCTTGGAGATCGTGCGCGCGCTTGCCACGAACCCGAAGCTGCTGCTGCTCGACGAGCCCGCGGCGGGCATGAACCCGTCCGAGACGGCCGAGCTCATGGAGAACATCGTGAAGATCCGCGACCAGTTCCAGATCGCGATCATGCTCATCGAGCACGACATGAACCTCGTCATGAACATCTGCGAGGGCATCTGCGTGCTGAATTTCGGCAAGATCATCGCCAAGGGCACGCCTGAGGAGATTCAGCAAAACGAGGCGGTCATCGAGGCGTACCTCGGTACGCAGGCGAAGAAGGAGGTGGAGGCGTAAATGCTCAGCGTCTACAACATCAACGTGTGGTACGGGGCGATCCACGCCATCAAGAACATCTCCTTCGAGGTGAACGACGGCGAGATCGTGGCGCTTATCGGCGCGAACGGTGCCGGCAAGTCCACGACCTTGAAGACCCTTTCCGGCTTGCTGCGCTCGCGCGCGGGCTCCATCAAGTTCATGGGCGAGGACATCATGCACATGCCGGCCGAGAAGATTGTCGAGCACGGCTTGGTGCACGTGCCGGAGGGGCGCCGCATCTTCCAGCAGATGACCGTCGAGGAGAACCTCGATATGGGCGCCTATACGCAGCCGCGCGAGACCATCGCGGAGAACCTCGAGCGCGTCTATGCGCGGTTCCCGCGTCTGAAGGAGCGCCGTCGCCAGGTGGCGGGCACGCTTTCCGGCGGCGAGCAGCAGATGCTCGCCATGGGGCGCGGCCTTATGGCGAACCCGAAGCTCCTCATGCTCGACGAGCCCTCCATGGGCTTGGCGCCTATTTTGGTGGAGCAGATCTTCGAGATTATCCAGGCGCTGCACGAGGCGGGCACCACCATCCTGCTCGTGGAGCAGAACGCTCAGATGGCGCTCTCCATCGCGACGCGCGCCTACGTGCTCGAGACCGGGCACGTGACGCTCTCCGGCACGGGCGAGGAGCTGCTGCATAACGACGACGTGCGCAAGGCGTACCTCGGCGGGTAACGCGGGCGTGAGCCTCGCGGGCGGCTCGTTTGGGCTTGCACGGTCTGGCCAGCTATCGGATGCGCGGGATGCGTGCCCGGTAGCTGGCCTTTTTGTGCCGTGCGGGTGAGCCTGTGGCCAGGCGCGGGCAGCGTGCCGCGGTGGGGCGTGGCGGGATGTGGCGCGACGGGGCGAGATGGCACGGGGTGGCACAGCGCGGGACGCATCCAATAGCAGGCATTTCTCACGGCGCGCCGACTGGTTCCTACCACTTTGCGGCCTTAGGAGCCAAATCTGAGCAAGTTTTTCGCGAAAACATGCACGAAATTGGCTCCCAAGCGTGCCAGGAGGGAACGCTTCGCTCGCGCGGGCATCCCGCAGCTGCGCTTCCGCAGGCAAGCCGCCGGGCACCCTGCCTCTGTTGTTTTTGCGCGGCACGGGCGTGGCGGCGCGCGGGCGCGATGATGCCCCCTATACTGGCCTCGGCGAATCTGCTCCATCGCGGCTCTATCGCGCCCGGTATCCCCGGCGCGCCCGCGAATCGCTCACAGCTCAGTTCGAACGACAGACGCCGCTTCATGGCGAAGCGCGCGAAGACAAGGATATCCATGCATACAATCGAAGAAACCACCGACGGCGCTGCGGTTTCCGGCAGCGGGGAGAACGTGCGGTTCGAGGACCTCGGCCTGTCCGATGAGGTGCTCGCCGCCGTGCGCGATATGGGCTACGAGGTGCCCACGCCCGTGCAGGCGCGGACGATCCCGGAGGTGCTCGCCGGCCGTGACGTGCTCGCGGCGGCCCAGACCGGCACGGGCAAGACGGCGGCCTTCCTGCTGCCCGCCATGAGCACGCTCCCGCACCTGGCGCCCCGCGGCAGCGCCCGCGAGCGGCGCCGTGCGCGCGGCCGCGGCCCCGCCATGCTCATCATCACGCCCACCCGCGAGCTCGCCCAGCAGATCGAGGACGTCTGCGCGCACGTGGCCGCGCGGACCGGGCACACCGCCGTGACCGTGGTGGGCGGCGTGGGCTACAACCCGCAGCGCAGCGCCCTCAAAGCGGGGTGCGACATCCTCGTGGCCACCCCGGGGCGCCTCGTCGACCTCATTGGCGAGGGCACGGCAAAGCTGAGCGAGGTGGCCGTGCTCGTCCTCGACGAGGCGGACCGCATGCTCGACATGGGCTTCCTGCCCGACGTCCGCAAGATCGTGGCCGAGACGCCTGCGGACCGCCAGACGCTCCTGTTCTCCGCGACCCTCGACGAGCAGGCGGTCGGCTCCATCACCGACCTCGTGCGCGACCCCGCGCGCGTCGAGATCGCGCCGCCCGCGTCCACGGCCGAGACGGTCGACCAGTACGTGCTGCCCGTGTCGTTCGAGGTGAAGAACGGCTTGCTCGCCCAGGTGCTCAAGCGCGAGGGCGCGCGCCATGTGATCGTGTTCACGCGCACGAAGCATCGCGCCGACGCCTGCTGCCGGCGCCTCTCGCGCGCGGGCATCAAGGCCGCGCCGATTCACGGCAACCGCAGCCAGGCGCAGCGCGAGCGCGCGCTCGCAGACTTCCGCGCGGGCAAGGTCGACGTGCTCGTGGCGACGGACGTGCTCGCGCGCGGCATCGACATCAGCGACGTGCGCTATGTGGTGAACTTCGACGTTCCGGGCGAGCCCACCGACTACATCCACCGCATCGGCCGCACGGGCCGCGCCGGCGAGGAGGGCTGGGCGCTCACCTTCGTGACCGAGCTCGATGCGAGCGAGTTCTTCGACATCGAGGCGCTCATGGGCAAGACCGCCGAGCTCTACGATGCCGGCGACCTCGACCTCGGTGCGCAGCCGCCCGTCATCGACCCCGCGCGCGTGCCGCGGAAGCAGACGGCGCCGAAGAAGACGAAGCGCGGGAAGTCCACCTCGAAGCGGAAGAAGCGCGGCGCGGCGGGAGTGCGCAAGGGTGCCGCGGAGGCCTCCGCGACGCAGGAGGCAGGCGTCGAGCGCACTCAGGCGCCCAAGGAGCGAGCGCCGCGTCCTGCCCGGCCGAAGCATGCCGGTCGCGCGCGGGTGCGTGCGGAGCGCGTCCCGGGCGAGCAGGGCAGGGGAGACGGCCGCGCCGCGCACGACGCCGCCCCGGCACCTCAGCGCCATGAGCGCCCTGCGGATACCGCGCGCAGCCGTCGGCATCCCGCGCGCTCCAAGGGGACGGGTGCCCCGCGTGCCGCGCGGACGCAGGGAGGCACCGCGAAGCCACGTCGCCGCCCCGGCGATCGCGGCGGCATCCGGTAGGCCATACCCCCCATCACACGCTGAACCAACAATAGCTTGCATGAAAACCTTGCCTCTGCGGGGGTTCGGGCATATACTACGTATCGGGGTATAACTTAAGCATACTAAGTAATACCAACACGCAGAAACGTACTCGCCTGGGTATGCGGCATGCGCCGGAGTTCGGTCATTGGTAGTGCAACGTCGGCACATGCCCCATGCCCAGGTAATCGCAGCACCCACGTTCCACCAAGGATCGACCATGGCAGAGCACATGACCCCGGTCGTCGCGAAGGTCCTGCCCGAGGAGAAGGCGGCCTTCGCGGCGGCGACCCAGCGCGTGGGCACCACGCCCTCGAATGCCATCCGCATGTTCATCGCGGCGTTCAATCGGTGCGGCACCTTCCCGTTCGACATCTCGCCCACAGGCGCCTTCGGCCCGGGCGAGCAGGCGCCGCGCATGCGGGATTCGGATGATTCCGCCCTCGCGGCCGGTTGCGCCGCGCATATGCCCTAGAATGGTGTGCCGTCAGGCTAGCGGGTGAGGAGGCCGAGGGTGCAGCGCGCCAGGCAGATGTCCGATTCGATCGAGCTCGGGATCGTCCTCGCGCTCGCGGGCGGCTTCATGGACGCCTATTCCTACATCGGGCGCGACGGCGTGTTCGCCAACGCGCAGACGGGAAACATCCTGCTCACGGGCGTGCATCTCTCCGAGGGCGACTTCGCGCTCGCCGTGCGCTACCTCGTGCCGGTGCTCTGCTTCGCCGCGGGCATCGTCATCTCGGACCTCGTGCACGAGCGCGTCTCGAGCCGCTTCCATTGGCGCCAGGTCACGGTGCTCGCCGAGGTGCTCATCTTCTGCGTCGTGAGCTTCATGGGCGCCGAGCTCAACCTCCAGGCGAACTGCCTCATCTCGTTCGCCTGCGGTATGCAGGTCGAATCGTTCCGCAAGATCCATGGCCACGGCATGGCCACGACCATGTGCATCGGCAACCTGCGCAGCGCGCTCCAGAGCGTCGACGATTTCGTGATCACGCATGAGCGCGGCTTTTTGGAGAACAGCCTGCTGTATTTCGGCGCGATCCTCTGCTTCGTGCTCGGCGCGGTGCTCGGCAACTGGTGTCTCGATATGCTGGGGCTCCGGGCGACGCTCGTGTGCGCCGGCCTGCTCATGATCGCGTTCGCGCTCATGCTCATCGACCGCGAGAAGGCGGCGCGCTCCTAGCGCGAGATTGTGCCGAAGTGCTCCGCCTGGGCGTGCTACGCTACTGCGCGGGTATCATGTTGCGATGATTGGTTCGGGGGTAGCCGTGGAACAGGGCGGACGTCACTTCAAGCAGCGCGTGTCTACATTCAAGGGGGGGGGGTTCCGCTCTAAGGCATAGCGCCGTCGTAGTTGCCGCGCTCTGGTTCGTTCTCCTCGTCGTGCCCGTCACTCGGGCGTTCTCCATCCGGCTCGCGGGGTTCGTGGGCTTCTGGGGAGTCGTCGCGGCGCTGCTCATTCCCACGAGCACCTGGCGCGCCGCTCTGCGCATGCCCCGTGCCGCGCTCGCGGGCATCGTCGCCGTTACCGTGCTCTTCGCGGCCTTCACTTGGTTCTACCTCGCGCGATACAGCTTCGCGCCCACCTGGGACGAGCAGACGTACTGGTACTACACGCTGGACTTCAACGACGTACTCCGCCGCTCGGTCATCGAGGCGTTCCACGAGCTCGTCGTCTCCATCTTCTACATGAACTACAACTACCTCATGAGCTGGGTGCTCTCGCTGCCGGTAGCCATTGCGCAGGGCTGGTCACCGAGCATGTTCGCGCTCGTCCTGCTCTTCCTCGTGCCCGCGGCACTCATGGTCACCGCTTTCGTGGGACGGCTCGCCGGCCTGCTTTCCGAGGGGGAGGGTGCGGCCGATGGGAATGCCGCCCGCGCCGACGATCGCGCGACGGGCGTGGCTGCGCGCTCGGCGCTCATCGTCGCGCTCTTCACTCTCGTGCTGTGCGCGCCCGTCGTGCTGCACCCGGCGTTCGACGGCCTTATGGACGCCCCGGCATACGTGCTCTTCCTTGCCGTGACCATCGCCCTCGTCGACCGCGGCTTCACGGCGTCGCCTGCACGCGCGCTCGCTGTGGGCATCGGCGTGTGCGGAACCTTCCTTTTGCGCCGGTACTTCTTCTACGGCGTCATGGGGCTCGCCGTGGGCGCGGTCGTCCTGTGGGTGTGGCGGCTCGTCCAGGTCAAGGCGGGGGAGCGGGGCGCGCTCTTCAAGCGGCTGCTTCGGGGCCTGGGAATCATCGTCGCGGTCTTCCTCGCGGTGGCGGTGGTGTTCTACAAGTTCATCTACATGTCGCTCTTTGGCGGTCAGACGACGGCCTACCAAGCGTACTTCCGCTTCGACTCCCTTGCAGACCGCCTGAGTGAGATGGCATCGTCGCTGGGGATCGCCGTGATCGTGCTCGCGCTCGTCGCGATGGTCGCGCTCCTGGTGCGGGGCAAGCGGCATCGGGGCGACGCGCGGGCGGACGCCAGCGGCTCGCAGGGTGTGGGCGAGGCGCTGCCCGTCTGGGTCTCTTGCCTGCTTATGGCGGTCGTGACGCTCGGCATGTTCTGGCGCACGCAGGATCTGGGCATGCAGCACTGGTACCTGTTCATCGGCCAGGCGTTCGTGGTCCTGTTCGCGCCCCTCTTCGCTTGCCTGCGCCTTGTATGCGCGCGCGGCAGCCGCCCTGCTGTCGCCTTCGGCGCCTCCACTGCGCTCGTTGTCATCGCGGTGGCCGGTCTCGCCCAGAGCTTCACGCTCATCCCGTTCGTGCCCGGCATCTCGGCTGTGCTGCCCATGCGTTTGCAGGAGCCGCGCATCGAGGCCGACCTCGACGAGCGCCGTGCGCTCATCTCGTACCTCACCGACATCACGGGCGGCGTCGATACGGTGTACTTCACCTGCGCGAGCTGGGAGATCAACTCGACGCTGCCCATCGGGGTCGTGCTGCCCGCATCCACGGAGTACCCCATCGAGACCGCGGACGCCGACGTCGATCTGCGCGACGGCTTCAACACCGCGTTCTTCGACGCCTCTTACGTCGTGGCGACCAACCCTGTGCAGACACACCTCGTGGACGGCACCGAGCGCATCGTCGAGACGCTGAACCGCCTCGTTCAGGATCCAGACGGGGTGATCGGCGCGCACTACGAGCTCCTGCGGACGTTTGCGTTCGCGGATGGGCTCGAGGTCTACGTCTATGAGCGGGTGGAGCCGTTCTCGGCGGATGATGTGGCTTATGTGCAGGGCATCTTCGACGAAATCTACCCGGAGCACCCGGAGCTGTTCCATGACCGCTTCGAGGAGTACCTCGAGGAGCTCGGGTAAGGGCGGGATCCCGGCCGCGTGTGCGAGCGGTACACGCCTACGGTCGCCGCGGTATCTCAGACGGCGCGGACGATCCTGCCGCCACCGAGGACGGTATCGCCGTCGTAGGCCACGACGGCCTGGCCGGGGGCGATGGCGCGCTGCGCGTCGGCGAAATCGATGCGGAGGGCCTCGCCCGTGCAGCCCGCGCGCTCGGCGTCGCCCGCCCGCTTGAGGCAGGCCGCCTGGCCCTGTTGATGGTAGCGGATGCGCGCGGACACCGGCAGGCCCGCGTCGCCCGCGCGGTCGAGCGCGGCCTCCAGCTCCGTCGCGGGCACGCTCCACGTCCACGCGTCCGCGATGAGCGCGCCGGCCATGAGGTCGGCCTCCTCGCTGAGCGTCACGGTGTTCGCCCGCGCGTCGATGCGCGTGACGTAGAGCGGGTGCGCGGCGGCCACGCCGAGCCCCTTGCGCTGGCCGACGGTGTAGCGGATGGCGCCGCGATGCCGTCCGAGCAGCGTCCCCGCGGTGTCCAGGACATCGCCTTCGGGGAGCGCCTGCCCGCGCCGGCGCTCGATGAACGAGGCGAAATCATTGTCCGCCACGAAGCAGATGCCCTGGCTGTCGCGCTTCGCGGCGGTCTCGAAGCCCTGCTCGCGCGCGATGCGCCGCACGTCGCCCTCCTTGGTGAGGTCGCCTAAGGGGAAGAGCACGTGGGCGAGGACGTCCTGCGTGAGGCCGTAGAGGAAATAGGATTGGTCCTTCGAGACGTCCTGCGCGCGGCGCAGCTCAAAGACGGGCGCACCCCCGGCGTCCCCCGCACGGCGTGCCACGCGCGCGTAGTGGCCGGTTGCGAGGTAGTCGCAGCCGAGCTCCCGGGCATGCTCCAGGAGCGCCCCGAACTTGATGCGGCGGTTGCAGATGGCGCACGGGTTGGGGGTGAGCCCCGCCTCGTAGGCGCGGACGAAGGGCTCGATGACGTCGCGCTCGAAGCGCGCTCGGCAGTCGATGACGGTGAACGGTATGCCCAGGCGCTCGGCCACGGCGCGCGCGTCCTCGATGTCGGCGCGGTTGCCGCATGCGCGGGCGGTGCCAGCGCTGCCGGAAAGCTCTGCCCCCGCCGCGCCGGCACCCGCGTCCTCGCCGTCGTACAGCCGCATGGTCGCCCCCAGGCACGTATAGCCCTGCTGCTTGAGCAGCCATGCCGCGACGCTCGAATCGACGCCGCCGCTCATCGCGACGAGCACGCGCCTGCCTTCATGAGCCATGGCGTCCCGTTTCCCTAGTCGCGGCCGAAGAGCGGCGTGGAGAGATAGCGCTCGCCGGTGTCGACAACCATGGCGACGATGAGCTTGCCGGCGTTCTCGGGCTTGCGCGCGAGCTCGAGCGCCGCCCAGACGGCCGCTCCGGACGAGATGCCCGCGAGGATGCCCTCCTCCGCGCCGAGGCGCCGCCCCGTCGCGTACGCGTCCTCCGTGGCCACGCGCACCACCTCGTCGTAGACGCCCGTGTCGAGCACCTCGGGCACGAAGCCGGCGCCGATGCCCTGGATGCCGTGCGGGCCGGCCGCGCCGCCCGAGAGGACGGGGGAGTCCGCGGGCTCGACGGCCACGACGCGGATGCTCGGGTTGCGCTCCTTGAGGTAGCCGCCCGCGCCCGTGATGGTGCCGCCCGTCCCCACGCCGGCGACGAAGATGTCGACGGCGCCGTCCGTGTCCTCCCAGATCTCGGGGCCGGTGGTCGCGCGGTGCGCCTCAGGGTTCGCCGGGTTCGTGAACTGCCCGGCCACGATGCTCTTCGGCGTGGTGCGCGCGAGTTCCTCGGCGGCGCGGATGGCGCCCGCCATGCCCTCGGAGCCCGGCGTGAGCACGAGCTCGGCGCCGTAGGCGCGCATGAGGCGCCGGCGCTCGACGCTCATGGTCTCCGGCATGACGATGACCGCGCGGTAGCCGCGCACCGCCGCGAGCATGGCGAGGGCGACGCCGGTGTTGCCCGAGGTGGGCTCGATGATGGTGTAGCCGTCGTGGCGGCGGATGCGCCCCGCGGCCTCCGCGTCGTCGAGCATGGCGCGCGCGGCGCGGTCCTTGGCGGAGCCGGCGGGGTTGGCGCTCTCGAGCTTGACGACCACGCGCGCGGCGAGGTCGTCGGTGCGCTCGATGTTCGAGAGCTCCACGAGGGGAGTGTGTCCGATGCGTTTCTCGTTCGAGGTATAGATGGTGGCCATGGTGCCTCCTTCGATGCGGGATTTCTGCGGCGAGCCCGCGTGGCGCGCCGCTCCTCTGCCCCTTGTACCCACACCGCCGCCCGCGTTTCCGGGTCGGTTGTGGGCATCTGGTGACGCTCCAGCGCGATAAAGCGCCGTGCCCGCTGTGCTACACTCGATGCGACGGAAGAGGAGGTCGCCCATGAATATCGAGTCGCTGTTCGCGCGCGGGGACGTGCAGCAGCTGGTCCATGCGTTTTCCCTGGTGGAAGGCGAGGAAGAGATCAAGGATTTCCTCACGGACCTGTGCACGCCGCGCGAGGTGTGCGACCTGGCGCAGCGCCTCGAGGTGGCGCGCGGCCTCGACGAAGGCGATTCCTATCTCGAGGTGCAGGCGAAGACCGGCGCCTCGTCGACCACGGTGAGCCGCGTGTCGAAGGCGCTCAACGGCGAATACGGGGGCTACCGCCGGGTCATCGTCCGGTTAGAGGATGCGGAGTGAGGCGGATGGCAGAGGCTCGGTTCGAACAGGTGACGGAAGAGGGCACCGAGGAGCTCGCCGAGCTGGCGAGCGCGATCTGGCATGAGTACTGGCCGGCGCTCATCGGCGCGGCGCAGACGGACTACATGGTGGGGCAGTTCCAATCGCTGCCCGCCATCGAGCGCGACATGCGCGAGCACGCCTACGAGTACTGGTTCATCCACGCGGGGGACGACGACCGCGTGGTGGGCTACACGGGCGGCCACGTCGAGCCGGAGACGAACCGCTTCTTCATCTCGAAGATCTACCTGCGCGCCGACGAGCGCGGCAAGCACTTCGCGAGCGCGGTCATCCGCTTCTATGAGGAGCTATGCCGCGACCGCGGGCTCCAGGCGATGTACCTCACCGTGAACAAGGGCAACGAGCTGGGCATCCGCGCATACGAGGGCAACGGGTTCACGACGATCGACGCCGTCGAGACCGATATCGGCTCCGGGTTCATCATGGACGACTACATCATGGAGAAGCGGGTCTAAGGCCCGAGGTGCCACGTGGGGCGGAGCGACCGCCCGCCGCGCGCTCGGAGTGCGCAGGGCGGGCACCTCTCCGTCCCGTTTTGTCCGGACGCGCGGGTACCATGCATGCAACGCGATTCCTCGAGCACATGGGGTGGAGTGACATGGCGATACGCATCGCGGTGGGTGCCCTCGGCACCGGGTTGACACGGGAAGAGACGACATGGCTTCAGCGCGCGCTCGCCGGGACGGGGCGGGCGACGCTCATCGTGCCGAGCTTCGCGGTGCGCGACGCGTGCCGCCGCGAGCTCGCGCGGGCGGGGATGGGCGTCGGGGTCGATGTCCTCACGCTCGGCGCGTGGGTCGCATCGCTCTGGGAGCTTTTGGGCGATGGGCGGCGCCTCGTGGGCGGCCTCGAGCGCAAGCTCCTCATGGCTCAGGTGCTCGCGGGCGCACCGGAGGCGGGGGAGGGGGACGCGCCGCGCGCGCTCACGCCGGGCATCGTCGCCCTGCACGCCCGGGCGGCCGCCGAGAGCCTGCCCTATATCGAGCGCGCCGGGGAG